>DATCBZ010000106.1:0-2917 GCA_036511555.1 Steroidobacteraceae bacterium | reverse complement strand
CTTTAGCCAGAGACGTCTCGATACGCATTACCAACATGGCGTCATCATGAGCGGCTGCCTGGGTCGCCCCGGCAAGCTCGAACATCCGGGCGACGTGGGCGAGATAGCGCGCGCGAATCGCCTGCGACCTGGCGTCAGCTTTTTGGTAATAATCGCGATCCGGAAGGCCCAGGCCGCCAGCGTGCACCGCCGCGATAACGCGGCTCGCATCGCGCGCGTCCTGTTCCACTCCTGCGGCAAAGAGCATACCGGTACTCGCCGTGCGCGCGTGCACCTCACCGATCCATGCACCGAGCGCGTGCTTGTCGGTGAGTGCAGCAAGGCGTACAAGATCTGGCGCCAGCGGCGCGCTGCCCGCTTGCTCTATGGCGTCGAGATTCATACAGGCTGCAAAGTAATCGCCTATTTTTTGCTGGCTCGCCGTGCGTTCGGAGTTCGGCTTCGCGGCTTGCTCGAGAATTCCCCACAAATAACGTTGGTTGTCCGCGTGCAGTTTGCCGTAGACGCTCCAGGTGGATTGATCCGCCGGGATGGGATTGTTCTTCTGCCAACCGCCGCACGAATACGTGTAAAGGTCTTCGCAGGCATCAACGGAGCGGTCCATCGAGGAGACATCGAGGCCGGGCGTATAGGGCAGCGCCTGGGAGGGGCTATCTGCAGAACTGGCAGCGAGCGCCACCGCATGTCCCGCAGCAAGCAGCGCCAAAGCGGCAAGGGCGGTGATCGACCTGTTTGGCATTGCAGCATGCTCGCCGTTAGACGGAACGCAATCATAGCGCACGGCGAAAGCTGAACCAGCCGTGCACTGAGTCGCGCGAAGATGTGATGTGGAGTAGCTGTGAAAGGAATTTCGTATCCGGCACGAAAGAGCTTGCACCGCAGCAAGAAAATGTTCCTGCGCTTTTTAAGCGACCCTCAATCAATCGGGTCGGCAGATTCACAGCGCGGCGCCCTTCGGCTCAACAGCATAAGGCGTGTCACCGCGCCAAAATCTACTTCTTAGCGGCCTTTTTCCTCTGCTTGGCCGGATCCTTCGGGCGAGACTTGCCGAATGATCCCCGGTAGATTTTGCCGCGGCGCGTTTTACGGTCACCTTTTCCCATGCAGATCAACTCCCTCAGTAGACGTACGGACAGGGCGCGCAGTCTAGGCGAGACGCGTCGGGCACGCAAAAGAAGTCCCCGTCGAGGCTTTTGATGCGCCGGGCTGCCAGAAATCCGCTGCCTTGTGTGCTTAAAAGGCTTGGGGTATCGTCGCCCCGTTCTTTAACCTGGCAGACCTGCCCACGTTGCTGCGGAGTGTGATAGCGCCATGACGAAGATCTATGTCGGAAACCTGCCGTTTTCGGCGACCGAGACGGAGATCCGCGACTTGTTCGGTCAATACGGTGCGGTGGAGTCAGTGAGTCTGATCGCCGACCGTGAAACCGGCCGCCCGCGCGGTTTTGGCTTTGTGGAAATGGCACGCGCAGATGCTTCCGCCGCGATTCAGAATCTCAACGGTAAAGACATGGGCGGACGTCCGCTGCGTGTCAACGAAGCGCAGGAGCGTACCGGCGGCGGAGCTGGGGGCGGCGGCCCGCCGCGTGGCGGCCCAAAGCGCTGGTAATCAGCGGTATCGCGCCAGAATCTTTTCCATCCCGGCCGATCCCGGACACAGCGTTTCGTACGGCACCGCATTCAACGGTCCGTCGGGTGTCTGATTGAGCTCGTGAAATTCGGGCTGACCGGAGCCCAGATACAAAAGCCCGGTCAGGTACTCCTCTTCCTTCAGCCGCTCCTGAATCGTTGCGGTGCAAGCGGCGCGGTCCGTCGGATCATAGTCGTTCGCAAGTTTACGCAGCACGATGCGGCTGCCGTCGTGCAGCACTACCGGTAACCTCTCCCCCGCTGCGTAGTCTGCGGTGATCTCGCGCTGCAGCGGAATGAAGTCGGTATGCACGGCCGCCTCGTAGTGCTCGCGCGTATAGGCATAACTTTTGGTCGAGCCCTCGTGGTCATTGAAAGTGACGCACGGGGAGAGCACGTCGATGAGCGCAAAGCCCTTGTGATCCAGGCCCGCCTGTATAAGCGGCACCAGCTGTGCCTTATCGCCGGAGAAGCTGCGCGCGACGAACGTCGCGCCTAGTGTCATGGCGAGGATCACCGGATCGATGGGCGGCTGAAAGTTGATCTCGCCCTTCTTGGCTTTGGTGCCGATATCCGCCGATGCGGAGAACTGCCCTTTGGTAAGTCCATACACGCCGTTGTTCTCGATGATGTAGAGCATATTGAGATTGCGGCGGATCGCGTGGCAGAACTGACCCAGCCCGATCGAGAGAGTGTCGCCGTCGCCCGAGACGCCGATGTAATGCAGGCGACGGTTCGCAGCATTCGCACCCATGCCGATCGAGGGCATGCGGCCGTGAACGGAGTTGAAGCCGTGCGCGCCGCCCACGAAATACGCCGTCGTCTTCGACGAACAGCCGATACCGGAGAGTTTGATGAGGTTGTGGGGTTCGATCGCACTGCCCCAGCATGCCTCGACGATTGCTGCGGTAATCGAATCATGACCGCAGCCGGCGCACAAAGTCGACAGCGCGCCCTCGTAGTCGCGCCGTGTCATGCCGAGCGCATTCTTCGGCAACGAAGGATGCGCGATTTTGGGTTTGGCAAGGAAGGTCACAGCGGTCCCCTAGCGCACAGCCGCCGTGCGGCTCGCCGCATCCGGGCGCACCTCGGCGAGCACACCTGCAACGATGAAGCTCGAAGTAATCGGCAGGCCGTTGTAGTGCAAGAGCGAGCGCAGCTTCGACTTATCGACCGACGTCTCAAGCGTGAGTAGCGCCCGAAACTGTGCGTCGCGGTTCTGCTCGACGATGAACAACAGTTCGTGCGCTGCAAGAAAGCGATCGACGTCTTCGCTGAACGGAAAGGCG
>DATCBZ010000105.1:0-4054 GCA_036511555.1 Steroidobacteraceae bacterium | reverse complement strand
TTTGGTGGCGGCGGCTCCTCGGGCAGCTGGTAACGTCATGAAAATAGGCCGCGCCATCCGTCATTTGTTCGCCACCCACTGGAGCACCGAGCGGCGCTTCACGCCTGCCGTGCTGAGCGCGATTGAGGCGAGCATCGCGGCGGTCGAAGCGCAGCACGCGGGCGAGATCCGTTTTGTGATCGAGACGGCTTTGCATCCGGCGGCTCTCTGGCACGACCTTGCGCCGCGCGCACGCGCGCTGCAGGTGTTCGGCCAGTGGCGCGTCTGGGACACGGCGCAAAATAACGGTGTCCTTATCTATGTACTCTTGGCCGACCGGGATGTGGAGATTCTGGCCGATCGGGGCTTGGCTGCGCGCGTCCCGCAGGCGGAGTGGGATGAGATCTGCCGCGAAATGGAGCGCCATTTTCGCAGCGGCGAGTTCGGCCGCGCTTCGCTTCACGGCGTCGAGCACATTGGGCGCCTCTTGGCGCGCCATTTTCCCAATGCCGACGGTCCGCGCGCCAATGAGCTGCCGAACCAGCCGGTGCTGCTGTAGGCCGCCGCGGCCGATGGAACAACAGGGACGTTGCGACCCGCCAGCGACTTGCGCAATGGCGATGGAGCAGGAGCGCCTGCGAAATGAATGAGGCTGCTCGTGCCCTCTCGTTCCCATCGGCGCCGGCGCACGTCGATGCCGTGAGTGCGACAGGTCAATCTTGAAATAGTCGCGCAAGTCAACTCCTCAAATCGCCTGTAAATGCCTGGTATTGGGAGTTACGGGTCCTGATGCGCCGTGCTGCAATGCCCTCTTGCGCCCACCGGTACTGAAGGACGATGACGCGGCACGACACGACAGCAGTCCGAAACGACCCAGCCGAGTGCAGCGCAGTAACCGCAGCAGTCAGCGCAGCGCTGGGTTAGGGCCTGTACCCGCACGCTGCGACTGAAGGTGAAGACAGAGTCGTAGGCCTGGCTGAACATCGCAGCCATGGAGGTCAACACCGTTTGGAATTGGGGCGCTCAAGTGAGCACGAAAGCTGCCCGTCCCGGTGCCGGCCGACGGAGGGGGCTCACCGGATTCGATCTCAACAATCTCTCCTCCGGTGCTTCAGCGTATTTTGAGAAGATCGGCGCTGATACCATTCAGAGAGTGAACGGTGAGGATGCGCAGAAGCGCGGCACCGCCAAGCGTGTGCGGCTGCGCTGGCGAACGAGCCGCGGCCCCCGGCGCTCACTCGGTTGGATTCCATTTAAAGCTGCGAGTCTGAAGCGCCAAGGCCGAGCCGTGAGGTTTTGCGGCAAGACCTTCCGGGTGTTCGAGTCCGAGCGCCTGGAGGACGTAAAGTGGAAACAAGGCTGCTTTGCGCAGGACGCGCTAGGAGATTGGTGGCTGTGCCTGCCCGTGAGTGTCTGCATCGACGAGACCGTGGCGCCTGAGGAAAAGGTTGGCATTGATCTGGGGTTAAAGGACATTGCCGTCACGAGTGACGGCGAGCGCTGCGAGAAGAGCCGCTTCTACCGCGGCATCGAGCGGAAGATCGCCCAAGCCCAACGCCGCGGGCACAAAAGCCAGGCGAAGCGCCTGCACCGCAGGGCGGCGAACCGTAGATAAGGATGCGCTACACAAGTTCAGCCGCCCGCTCGTCAATAAATATCAGAAGATCGCCGTCGGCGATGTGAGTAGCTCCAAGCGTGTGAAGACGCGGATGGCGAAATCCGTGTTGGATTCAGGCTGGGGCATGCATCAAAGCGATGCTGCAATCAAAAAGCCAGGAGGCGGGCAGAATCGTTCAAATCGTCAGCGAGACCGACACCAGTCGCACCTGTTCGTCCTGTGGATCGCTCAGTGGGCCCCAGGGCGTCAATGGGTTGCGTGAAAGATGCTGGATGTGCTGCGATTGCGGTGATTCGCACGACCGCGATATAAACGCGGCTAAAAACATCCTGCGTCGCGCCGAGTGGCCGGCGTCCGTGTACGGGAACGAGCTTTCGATCCTGTCGGTTCCGCCGCGCCAAGCATCCCGCTCGCGCAAGGCAGGGACAGAGCCCGAAGGATCAAGGGCGTGAGCTCCGTGTCATAATCGTCGCATGAGATCTCGCTCGCACTCGGTTACGTGCATCGCCGCAGCAACCCTCGCCACTGCGCTTTCGGCATGTTCTTTATTGCATGAGCCTTGGATGGGGCACGCCAAACCCGCCCCGGCCGTCGCACCCGTCGTCCCGCCGGAGGTGGCACTGCCCGAGGCCACCCAGCGTTTCGAATTGGCGCCCGACCAGGACCTCATTGGCCACGTGCAGATCACCGAGAGTTCCAAGGAGGACACCCTCACGGACATCGCGCGCCGTTTCAATGTCGGCTACGAGGAGATCGTGCGCGCCAATCCCGGTGTGGATCCGTGGCTGCCTGGCGCAGGCAAGGCGATCGTGGTGCCGACCGCGTTCATTCTTCCGGATGCGCCACGCGAGGGCGTCATCATCAATGTTGCCGCGATGCGCATCTTCTATTTCCCGAAGCATAAGTCTGGCGAGCCTGCGCTCGTCTACACCCATCCGATTGGCATTGGCAAAGTCGGCTGGAAGACTCCTGAGGGAGTGACGAAGATTATGCGCCGGCAGAAGGATCCCGTCTGGCACGTCCCGGTATCGGTCATCAAAGAGCACAAGGAAAACGGTGAGGACCTGGATGCCGTGATCGGCGCGGGACCCGACAACCCGCTCGGCCGCTATGCCTTTTATCTCGGCTGGCCGAGCTACCTCATCCATGGCACCAATAAGCCGGCCGGAGTCGGCCTGCGCTCGAGCCACGGCTGCATCCGCCTGTATCCCGAGGACATCGAGTCGTTCTACGACATGATCCCGATCGGCACCCAGGTGCGTGTCGTCAATCAGCCGTTCTTGTTCGGCTGGCAGGATGATGAGCTCTTCATGCAGGCAAGCGGGCCACTTGAGGACGACTCCCACGACGGCAAAAAAGCGCAGGCCGACGGTCTGCCTAAAGCGCAGCAGGCGCGCATCGAGAAGCAGCTCAAGCATCACAACGCGACCTTGAACGCCGATCTGGTCGCAACTCTTGCGCACGAGCCGCGTGGCATTCCGGTCTCGGTCTCGCGCGCGGAGGCGAGTTTGGATGAAGTGCTCGCAAACGCACCGAAAGTACAGAACCGTGTGCCCGATGGCGGCACGTGGGACGGCAAATCCGATTTGCCGCCTGATGAGGCGAGTTTCCGTGAAATGCTCTCCGACCGGGATCCGCAGGAAGCACCCCTGCGTACTCCGGTTGTGACGCCTGCGCCTGCAAAGACCGGTACATAAAAGACTTTAGAACAAGAAGAATTAAAGTGGCCGACCTATCGGAATGGCTGCAGTTGATGCTCGCGGAGATCGCGCGCAAACAAGAGGAACTTGCGCGCGCGCGTGCCGAGGCGGAATTGCGCGCGCGCGAACAGGCCGCGCATGGCAATTAGCTTCGCCACCTCGCCTGCGCAGCTGCGCAACTTCGCCGGCGCCCCTGCCGACGGCACGGAGCAGCCCATCGCGCGTGCGCCGACCGGCGTCACCGCATTCGTCGGCCGCACCTTGAAGGGCCCGGTCAATCAGCCGCTGGCCATCAGGAGCTTTGCTGATTTCCAGCTGATCTTTGGCGGCCTATGGCAGCCGTCGACGCTTGCGTACGCGCTCGAACAGTTCTTTGAAAGCGGCGGCCGCGAGGCCCTCGTGGTGCGGGTCGTGAACGGCGCCCGTCCGCCAACGCTCACCCTGCCTGCCGGCCCGCAGGAGCTCAAACTCATTGGGATCAATCCCGGTTCGCGCGAATATCTGCGCGCGTCGGTGGACTACGACGGCATCGGCGCCGAAGAATCCGACTGCTTCAACCTGGTCGTGCAGCGGCTGCGTGCGACACCCTCGGAGCTCATCGAAGATCAGGAGATCTTCCGCCGGCTGTCGATTGCCGCAGAGGCACCGCGTTCGATCGCAACCGTGCTGCTCGAGTCGCGCCTCGTGCGGGTAGTGGGCAAGCTGCCGAGCGAGCGCCCGGCGCGCTCGGTGCGCTCACCGCACGCGCCGGTCGTCG
>DATCBZ010000104.1:0-9659 GCA_036511555.1 Steroidobacteraceae bacterium | reverse complement strand
AGGCGGCCATCAATGCCGCGCGCATCGATCTGCCGGCAACGCTCAAGACCAATCCGACCTATAGAAAGGCCAACCCGGCGGATGCGCCGATCATCATTCTCGCCATGACCTCGAAGACGCGCACGCCGGGGCAGGTCTATGACGCAGTCTCAAACATCGTGCAGCAGCGCATGTCGCAGGTGCACGGCGTGGGCGATGTCGAAATCGGCGGTGGCTCGCTGCCGGCGGTGCGGGTTGAGCTTCTGCCCTACGCTCTCAACAAATACGGCGTCGCGCTCGAGGACGTGCGCGCCGCGATCCAGGCCGCCAATGCCAATCGTCCCAAGGGCACGGTCGAGGGTAACGGCCTGCGCTATCAGATCTATACCAACACCGCCGGCCGCACCGCCGTCGACTACCGCTCACTCGTCGTTGCCTGGCGCGACGGCGGGCCGGTGCGCCTATCCGACGTTGCGCAAGTCATCGACAGCGTCGAGGACACTCGCACGTTGGGGCTTTTCAATGGTGAGCCTGCGATCATCGCACTCATCACGCGTCAGCCCGGCGCCAACGTCATACAGGTCGTCGATGCCGTGCGCGCGCTCCTGCCCGAGCTTGCTGCGCAGTTGCCGCAGGATGTGGAGTTGCATGTGGCATCGGATGCGACGCACTCGATCCGCGCGGCGCTGCACGAGATCGAGGTGACGCTGCTCATCTCACTCGTGCTCGTGGTGCTGGTGGTGAGCGCCTTCCTCAGGAGCGCGCGCGCAACGATCGTGCCGGCCGTGGCAACCGTGGTGTCGCTGCTGGGCACGTTTGCTGTCATGTACTTTTTAGGCTTCAGTCTCAACAATCTGTCGCTGATGGCGCTCACCGTTGCGACCGGCTTCGTAGTCGACGATGCGATCGTGGTGCTGGAGAACACCACGCGCCATCTCGAGGACGGCATGGAGCGCTTCAGGGCCGCGCTCTTGGGCGCACGCGAAGTCGGCTTCACGGTGCTATCGATCAGCATCTCGCTGGTGGCAGTGTTCATTCCGCTGCTCTTCATGGGGGGCATCGTCGGGAGGCTGTTTCGCGAGTTCGCCGTGACGCTCTCGGTGGCCGTCATGATTTCACTCGTCATTTCATTGACGACAACGCCGATGATGTGCGCTTACCTTTTGCGCCGCAGCGTGGCCGAGCGCGAGCCGAACCGCCTGCAGAGATTGTCCGAGTGCATGTTCATACGGGTATTGAAGACCTACGAGAAAAGTCTCGACTGGGCGCTCGGCAACGGCGCGCTCGTGCTCCTGATCCTGGTCGCCGTCGTCGCACTCAACGTCTATCTTTTCATCATCGTGCCGAAGGGCTTCTTTCCGCAGCAGGACACCGGGCAATTAAACGGCGGCATGCGCGCCGATCAGAGCATCTCCTTTCAGGCGATGCAGAAGAAGCTGAAGCAATACGTCAATCTCATCTATAAGGACCCGGCGGTCGACACGGTCGTGGGTTTCACTGGCGGTAGCCGTGCTGGCGGTGGCTTCATGTTTGTCAACCTGAAGCCCGTCGGCCAGCGCAAAGATTCCGGCCAGGCCGTGATCGCAAGGTTGCGGCCGCAGCTTGCGCGCATTACCGGCGTGAGTTTGTTTCTCAACCCGGTGCAGGACGTACGCATGGGCGGGCGCGCGTCTAACTCAACCTACCAATACACCCTGCAGAGCACAAATCTTGCGGATCTGCGCACCTGGGCGCCACGCCTTGCTCAGGCCATGAAGAACGAGCCGGAGCTTACCGATATTGATATCGATCAGCAGGAGGCCGGAGTTGAAAGCTTCGTCGACATCAGCATCGACAGTGCCGCGCGCATGGGCATCAGCTCACGCGACGTCGACAATGCGCTGTACGACAGCTACGGCCAACGCCAGGTGTCGACCATCTACTCGGATCTGAATCAGTACCATGTGATCATGGAAGTTGCGCCGCGCTACCGCATGACGCCCGATGAGCTCAACGATGTGTATGTGCCGGCCGGCAATACTTCGCAGACCCGCGATTCCGCTTCTTTGAAGGCGACCGCTGCCGTGCTGACATCGCCCATCGGCAGCAGCGCCGCAAGTAGTCCCGCGACTGCCGCAGGCCTAGGCTCGGTTGCAACCTCCGGCAGCACCGCAACCACGAGCGCGAGCAGCACATTAAGCGCAGGCGCCGCGACGGGCAGCACCTCTGGCGTCAGCAGCACACCTGCGATTGTCACCGCCGGCAGCGCGACCACGGCAACTGCCGCAAGCGCAAGCCCCGTCACTGATGTCGCCTACACGCCCGCCAACCCCGCGCTGCGCGATCCGTCGACCGGGGTTGCGCTGTCGACCTCGACCGAACAGATGGTGCCGTTGAACGCGATCGCAAAATTCAGCACGCGCGCCACCGCAACCTCCGTCAACCATCAGAACACCGATCTTGCGACCACGGTGTCCTATAACCTCGCCGCCGGCGCCACCTTGAGCGATTCAGCGCTGGCAATTAAAAATGCCGAAAACTCGATCGGCATGCCAAGCAGCGTGCGCGGCAGCTTTCAGGGCACGGCCCGCAGCTTTCAGGACTCCACGAGCCAGCAGCCCATGCTGATTGCCGCGGCGCTCATCGTCATCTACATCGTGCTCGGCATTCTCTATGAGAGCTACGTGCATCCGATCACGGTGCTCTCGACGTTGCCGTCCGCCGGAGTGGGAGCCGTGTTTGCACTGCTCATCTTCAAGATGGAGTTTTCCATCATCGCCTTGATCGGCGTGTTTCTATTGATCGGCATCGTGAAGAAGAATGCGATTCTGATTATCGACTTCGCGCTTGAAGCCGAGCGCGCCCGCGGCCTGTCAGCGCTCGAGGCCGTACGCGAGGCGTGCCTGCTGCGCTTTCGCCCCATCCTCATGACCACGCTCGCCGCGGCGTTGGGTGCGTTGCCGCTTGCAATCGGCTTCGGCGAGGGGGCGGAGCTGCGCCAACCGCTGGGCGTTGCCATTATCGGCGGCCTTATCGCAAGTCAGCTCCTGACCCTGCTGACGACGCCGGTCGTCTATCTGTATCTTGATCGTCTGCGGCGCCGCCACGGCGTCGAACGTCATTTGACGCACACGGGCGGCGACCTTGCGCCCGCGGCGAGTTGAGGACACAGATGCCGCTCCAGCGCCCCATTGCGTCACGATTTGCAAGCCTGCTCGGCGCCGTTGCCCTCGTCGGCGTGATCGCCGGCTGCACGGTCGGACCGCGCTACGTGCGGCCAAGCGCACCCACCCCTGCAAGCTACGGTGAAGCGGATCTTTGGAAACCTGCGGTTCCGGCCGATACGCTCAGCCGCGGCGATTGGTGGCGCCTTTTTAATGACCCGGTGCTGGATGATCTTGAGCACCGCGTCAATATTTCGAATCAGAACATCGCCGCCGCCGAGGCGGCCTATCGCCAATCCCTGGCATTGGTGCGCGAAGCGCGCGCCCAGTACTTTCCGGCGCTTACACTCGATGCGGGCGCCACGCGCTCGGGCAGCGGCTCGCGCGGGCTCGCCGTGGGTACGAGTGTCGGCGGCACGACGACAACGACTACGAATCCCGCCGGCGCATCGACGTCAAATCTATTCCAGTTGAGCCTCGGCGCGAGCTGGGAGCCCGACGTTTGGGGAGCCATACGTCGCACGGTGGAGAACGCGCGTGAGAATGCGCAGGCGAGTGAGGCGGATCTCGGCGGTGCGCGCTTGTCGGCGCAGGCCCTGCTTGCGACCGACTACTTTCAGCTGCGCGAGACCGATGCCGAATTCAAGCTCGTGTATACGACCGTACAGGCCTATCAGAGAAGCTTTGAGATCACGCAGAATCAGTACAACGCCAAGATCGTCGCCAAGATCGACGTGCTGCAGGCGCAGACGCAGTTACAGACGACGCAGAGCCAGCTCGCAGGCCTTGAGCAGCAAAGAGCGACGCTCGAGCATGCGATCGCGATGCTGATCGGCGCGGCCGCCGGGTCCTTCGGCCTGCCGGAGGCCGCCTGGGTCGCAACCGTTCCGGACGTGCCGATCGAGGTGCCATCGACGCTCCTGCAGCGACGGCCGGATATCGCCGCGTCCGAGCGGCTGGTCGCGGCCGCCAATGCCGAAATCGGCGTTCAGGAAGCCGCCTACTTCCCGACGTTCGACCTCACGGGCTCCGGCGGCACGGCCGCATCGATGCTGAGTGAACTTTTCAAAACACCGACACGCATCTGGAGCATCGGCGCGTCGGCGAGCGAGACGTTGTTCGATGCGGGCTTGACCCGGGCGCGCACCGCAGCCGCGCGCGCGGCGTACGATCAGGCGGTGGCAAATTACCGCCAGACCGTTCTCACCTCATTCCAGGGAGTCGAGGATCAACTCGCGGCCTCGCTCATCATGGCGCGCCAGTACGAGCTGCTGAAACAAGCGTCCACCGCAGCCGACGACGCCGAACGCATCACCCTCAATCAATATCGCGCCGGCCAGATCGTGTACACGGACGTCGTGGTAGCGCAGGCCGCGGCGTTGACCGCGCGGCGCTCGCTCGTGCAGTCTGCGGTGGCCCGGCAGAGCACCGCGATCGCCCTCATCCAGGCGCTCGGCGGCGGTTGGAGTGACCAGACTGTAGCCGACGCCAGCTCGCAACACTAAGATACGCACTCAAGCCCTGAGGAATTAGTCATGAAAGTCCTGTTGCCCCTTGCCGCCCTTGCGCTCTTCACCGTGCCGGTCCACGCCGCCTGCAGCTATCCGACCGCGCCTTCGACGCTCCCGGATGGCGCCACCGCCACCAAGGAGGAAATGATCGCCGCACAGAAGCTCGTCAAGAAGTTCGACGAGGAAATCAACGCCTACACGGCCTGCATCAAGCTCGAGGAAGATGCGGCGCTTGCCAAGGGCGGCGCCAAGCTCACCCCGGAGCAGAAGAACGCGATTGAGCAGCAGCAGGCCCAGAAGAACAACGCGGCCGTCGACGATGACCAGAAGCTTGCAGACCGCTTCAACGAGCAGATCCGCATCTTCAAGGCCAAAGGCTCCGCGCCCGCGACCAAGGGATAACCCGCGCGCCACGCGGGGGTACGTCGTGCTTCTAACTCCCGCCGAGGCTGAGCAGCTGATCGGCAAGAACCTCGCGTTACGGCCGATCGAATCCCTGCCGCTCGCGCAATGCGCAGGCGCGGTACTGCGCGAGAATATCTACGCGGAACGCGATCAGCCTCCCTTTGATCGCGTCGCGATGGACGGCATCGCAATCGACAGCCGTCAGCTCGCAGCCGGCGTGCGCACGTTTCGTATCCAAGCGATGCAGCCGGCAGGGGATGCACCGCAGACGCTTGCCAGCGTCGATTCCTGTATCGAAATCATGACCGGCGCCGTGCGGCCGATCGGCGCGAATGCCGTGGTGCGTGTGGAGCAAATAACCGTTCACGACGGCACGGCGACCCTGGCAGCGGATCTGGCCGTCGCGGCGGGTCAGAACATCCACCCGCGTGCAAGCGATACGCCACAGGGGGCGCTGCTCCTTACTGCCGGCACCCGTCTGTATGCGCCTGAAATCGCCATCGCCGCCTCCGCCGGCATGGCCCGGATAAAGGTCGCAAGCCAACCTGCTGTTGCCGTCCTCTCCACCGGCAACGAACTCATTGAGCCGGGCGAGCCGATCCTTGCGCATCAGGTGCGACGCTCAAATGCCTACGCAATTGCCGCCGCCTTGAAGCTGCACGGCTTGCAGCGTGTCGCGGACGACCACGCCCGTGATGATCTGCAGGAGCTGAAGGAGCGGCTCAAGTTCCATCTCGATACCCATGATGTGCTCGTGCTAAGCGGCGGCGTATCGGCTGGGCGCCTCGATCTTGTGCCGCGCGCGCTTAACGAGCTCGGGGTGCGCACGATTTTCCATAAAGTCGGGCAACGCCCGGGCATGCCCTTGTGGTTTGGCGTGGCGCCCACTGGTGCGATGGTATTTGCACTGCCCGGCAACCCCGTCTCCACTCTCATTTGCGTCGCGCGCTATGTGTTGCCTGCGATCTTCGCGGCGATGGGCGAGATGTCCCGTTCGCCGCGCACGATAGCCCTGAGCGCGCCGGTCACCGTCAAGCCGCCGCTCGCCTTTTTCATGCCGGTGCGCATCGAAGTCGATGCGGCAGGTCGCGATTGGGCAAGTCCCTCTCCGACCAATGGCTCAGGGGACTTCACAGCGCTCGCCGGCACCCACGGCTTTGTCGAGCTGCCGCCCGGACCGCAGACCTACCCCAAAGGATTTGTCAGCCACCTTTACCGATGGTAAGACCTTAGGGCTATGCCCCGAACCGAAACCATTATCCCGCTGCAGGACCTGCGGCGCCCGCGCGACAGCTTCGACCGTCCGCTGCGCGACCTGCGGATCTCAGTCATGGACCGCTGCAACTTCCGCTGCCCGTACTGCATGCCGCGGGAGACCTACCATGAGAAATACCGCTTCCTCGGCTCGGCCGAGCGCCTGTCGTTTGAGGAGATCGTGCGGGTCGCGCGGCTGTTCGTGCAGTTGGGCGTGCGCAAGCTGCGCCTGACGGGCGGAGAGCCATTACTGCGTGCCAACCTCGCCGATCTCATCGGCGACCTCACGGCCATTGCCGGCATCGATGATGTGGCGCTCACGACCAACGGCGTGCTGCTCGCGCAGCATGCAGCCGAATTGAAAGCTGCGGGTTTAAAACGCGTGACCGTCAGCCTCGATAGCCTCGATGCGGAGATCTTTGCGCGCATGAGCGGCGGCCTCGGCAGCGTCGAGGAAGTGCTGCATGGAATTGCACAGGCCCGCCGTGCCGGCCTCGCCCCTATTAAGGTCAACGCAGTTATCGAGCGCGGCATGAACGATGCAACCGTCGAGAGCCTGGTTGAGCACTTTCGCGGCACGGACGTCATCGTACGCTTCATTGAATATATGGACGTCGGCAACCGCAACGCCTGGCGCGAAGAACTCGTGGTGCCATCGAAGGAGCTTTTGGCGCGCATCGGCGCGCGCTGGCCGCTCGTGCCGCTCGAGCGCAATTACCGCGGCGAAGTCGCCGAACGCTACGCCTTCGCGGACGGTCGCGGCGAGATAGGCTTCATCTCCTCCGTAACGCAGCCGTTCTGCGGGAACTGCTCGCGCGCGCGCCTGTCCTCTGACGGTGTGCTTTACACGTGTCTATTCGCGACCAGTGGCACGAGCCTGCGCGATGCGTTGCGCGGCGGGGCGAGTGACGAGCAGCTGCTCGAGCGCATACGCGCAGTCTGGAGCGGCCGTGTCGATCGCTACAGCGAGCTGCGTGCACGCTTGCGCGAGACGGCAGCCGCCACGCCCAAGGTCGAAATGTATTACATCGGCGGTTGATATGGCGCAACGGCTCACCCACCTTGATCGCGCCCGGCGCCCGCGCATGGTTGCCGTCGGCGCCAAGGCGGTGACCGAGCGCGTCGCGGTTGCCGAAGCGCGCCTGCGGCTGCCGCCCGCAGTGCGTAGTGCCTTGAAAAGAAGCGGCCACCGTACGAAAAAAGGTCCGGTCTTTGACACCGCGATTATCGCCGGCGTCATGGCGGCCAAGCGCACTCACGAGCTGATCCCGTTCTGCCACCCGCTGGCGCTTGAGGACTGCAGCATCGAGATCGCAACGGTACGCGGCGGTCTTGCCATCCGCTGCCGCGTCGCCGTGCATCACCGCACCGGAGTGGAGATGGAGGCCCTCACCGGCGCAAGCATTGCGGCGCTGACGGTCTACGATATGTGCAAAGCTCTCTCGCACGACATTGAAATCACCTCCGTGCGCCTGTTGCAGAAGCGCGGCGGCAAACGCGACGTGCGCTTGGCATGAACGCGCCTCTCTATGGTCTCGTGCTGGCAGGCGGCAACAGCTCCCGCATGCAGACCGACAAGGCCGCCTTGAGTTATCACGGACACACGCAGCTGAACCGCGCGATGCAGCTGCTGACGCCGTTTGTTGAGCGCACCTTCGTGTCGGTACGTGCGGATCAGGCAGCGGACCCCTTGCGCGCAGGCTTTGCACAGATCATCGACGGCGTGACGCAAGCCGGCCCGATCGCCGGGATCATGGCGGCGCAGGAGAGATTTCCACACGTCGCCTGGCTCGTCATCGCCTGCGACTTGCCGTTTCTCAACGCCGGAACGCTGGCGCATCTGCTGGCGCAGCGCGCCCCGGCGCGTGCTGCGACCGCCTATCTATCCAGTCACGATGCTTTACCCGAGCCGTTGTGCGCGATCTACGAACCGGCAAGCAGAGCAACTCTTGCGGCCTATTTTCACGAGGGTCGCAACTGTCCGCGCAAGTTTTTACTCAAGGGCGATGTCCAGCTTCTGAACGCGCCCGATGTTCGCGCGCTCGACAACGTCAATACGCGCGCGGAATATTCGGCCGCATTGCGCGCACTGGTAGAGCCGGCGGCTGTCGCAAAACAGATCCGCGTGCAGTACTACGCCCTGTTGCGCGAGGAGGCCGGCAAGAGTGAGGAGGCGCTTGCAACCCTCGCCGCCACACCGCGCGAGCTGTATGCGGAATTGCAGGCGCGTTATCCGTTCTCGCTCGCACACGAGCTCATGAAAGTCGCCGTCAATGACGAATTCGGCGAGTGGTCGCAGCCTCTTGCCGACGGCGACCGCGTGGTATTCATTCCGCCGGTTGCGGGCGGCTGAAGCGTGCATGCTCACTTTTGAATTGAGCCCGTCGCGCATTGATGTCGCAGCCGCGCAGCAGCTGCTGCGCGCTCCGGAATGCGGCGGCTACGCATCCTTTGAGGGCTGGGTGCGTAACCTCAATGAGGGCGCGCGCGTGACGGCGCTTGAGTATGAAGCGTTTGCGCCGCTTGCCGGGAGGGAGGCCGAGCGCATCCTCAGTGCGGCCGCAAGCCGTTTTGGCATCGATCACGCCGCCTGCATTCACCGCGTTGGCAAACTTGCCGTCGGTGAGCTTGCCGTATGGGTGGGGGTCGCCGCGCCGCACCGCGATGCGGCGTTTCGCGCCTGCCGCTTCATCATCGACGAGGTCAAACATCGCCTGCCGATCTGGAAGAAGGAGTATTACGAGAACGGCGACACGGGCTGGGTGAACTGCGAGCGCTGCGCGCCGGGGCCAGGCTTGCACGTCCACGCGGCGGCGGCGTCCGTTGCGGCGATCGCGGACTACTCACGTCAAACGGCGTTGAAGGAAGTGGGCGCTGCCGGACAGGAGCGCCTGCGCAGAAGTCGCGTACTCATTGTCGGCTGCGGTGGCTTGGGGGTGCCGGTCATCAGCTATCTCGCCGGCGCCGGGGTGGGTCATCTGGAACTTGTCGATGCGGATCGGCTCGAAGCATCGAACCTGCACCGGCAGACCCTGTACGCACTTGCTGACGTGGGCGCGCCCAAAGCGGCGCTTGCCGCCGCCCGCGTGCGCGCATTGAACCCCGAAGTCGGCCCGGTGGCGCACGTGCTGCGCCTCTCGGCCGAGAATGCCGTGGCGCTCATCGAGCGCTGCGATCTCGTCATCGATTGCAGCGACAATTTCGCGACGCGCTTTGTCTTGAACGATGTATGCATGCGGCTTGGCAAACCTTTGATTCTGGCGAGTGTCTACCAATACGAGGGGCAACTGCAGGTCGTGCGCGCAAGTTCCGATGCGGCCTGTCTGCGCTGCCTTTGGCCCGAGGCGAGCCGCGACGGACTGGTCGG
>DATCBZ010000103.1:0-3357 GCA_036511555.1 Steroidobacteraceae bacterium | reverse complement strand
TCCTCCGGAATCGGCTTCTTGGCGTTGTTTGGCGTGTCGGTACAGACCGCGGTCGTCTACATCTCGTACGTCAATGAACTGCGCCGCAGCGGCAGCGCGCTTGACGAGGCCATTCGCGAAGGCGCGATCCTGCGCTTGCGTCCAATCATGATGACGGCGCTGGTGGCGGCACTGGGTTTGTTGCCGGCGGCGCTTGCCACCGGCGTAGGAACCGATTCGCAACGACCGTTTGCGCTGGTTATTGTCAGCGGGCTATTCACGCGCCTGCTGATCAGCGTTTATCTAATGCCGGCTCTGTATACGATCGTGGCGCGGTCGGATGATCGGCTCGAAGTCTAATGCCGTCGCCAGGGTCTTGAAGGCGTCCGGAAGCGATGCGGGCGACGAGCAATAAGGCAAGAACTGCTGCTTGGGATCAAACCTACTAAGAATAGGTGCCCGAGCGCCGCATCGACGGGATTGTTTTATAGCGAGGTCGCTATAGACGCAGAAGCAGGATCGCGCGCTGCGGATGGCCGCCGCAATTCCCTTACGGGGTGTATCTCCACAAGTCGTTTAGGACACTCACATTACCCACAGGGTCAAGGCGAGCACCGCCGAAGAGCCACAAGTTACCGGGCGCATCGATCCATGAAACGGGCGCGTAGTGTCCGCCCGGAACGTTGGCCGCGGCAGCGATACCCGCAGTTCCGCTGAAACCTGTGGCGTTGATCGTGTTCGAGCCATCGATCCACTTCCATTGACCTGCGCTGTACTGCCACAAGTCGTTGAGGTTGCCTGGATTGCCGGCGGCGTCGAGCCCGGCGCCACCAAACAACCAGAAATTGCCGGCGGCATCGATCCACGAAGTCGCGGCGTAGCGTGCGCCCGGCGCATTGCCAATCGACCCGACCCCCTCGGTGCCGTAAACCCCGCTAGCATCGCTCACCGAGGAGCCGCCGATCCACGTCCACTGCCCTGCGCTGAATTCCCACAGGTCGTTGAGGAACCCTTGTCCAGCTGAGCTCAGACTGCCGCCACCGAACAGCCAGACGTTGCCCGAAGCGTCGAGCCACGAGCTTGCAGCGTAGCGGGCGCTTGGCACGTTGCCGGGCGCGGCGATACCTTTCGTGCCGTAGACAGCGCTCGCGTTGATCGTGTCGGAGCCGCCAACCCAAATCCATTGCCCGGCGCTGTATTCCCATAGGTCATTCAAGTTGCCTTGATTGCCCGCCGAGTCGAACCCAAGCCCGCCAAAAAACCAGAGATTTCCGGGAGCGTCCGTCCAGGCGATGGCACGGAGCCGAGCGCCGGGCACATTGCCGGCAGCTGCGCTCCCCTTCGCGCCATAGGACCCATTGGCGTTGATGGTGTTTGATCCGCTCACCCACCTCCATTGGCCGCCGCTGAATTCCCATAAATCGTTTAGAAATCCCTGACTGCCGGCGGAGTCGTAGCCCTGCCCTCCAAACAACCAAAAATGGCCGGACGAGTCGATCCACGAGTTGGCGGCGTAGCGCGCGCCCGGCACATTACCGGCGGCGGCGACGCCCTTGGAACCATAAGTCCCAGTGGCATTGGCCGCGTTTGACCCGCCAACCCAGGTCCACTGCCCGTGGCTGTACTCCCACAGATCGTTCAGACCATATTGATTGCCGGCCGAATCGGAGGCAGCGCCCCCGAACAGCCAGAAGTTGCCGGCCGAATCAGTCCAAGAGACCGAGGCGTAGCGTGCACTGGGCACATTACCTGCCGCAGGCGTCCCGAGCGTTCCGTAAACCCCGGCAGCACCCACGACGTCCGAACCGCCCACCCAGGTCCAGGAATTAGGAAGCGGCAGGCAATTTACGGCTACTGTCACAGCAACCGCGGCAACCGTTCCCGCACCGCTGAGGATTGCGCACTGCTGTCCGGCCGGTTGCGCGAACACCGTCGCCTGGTATGGCAGGCCGTTCGCGATCGGGGTGGCAAAATACGCCGCGCCGCTCGCGGAAATCGCAAGATTGTCCGCGCCGTTGTTTTGCAGCACGAGGCCGGGTCCTGTGAGACCCGCGACCATCACGCCTATCTTGTAGGTGTTCGTCGAACAGACCACGGAGACATTGCCAACACTTGTGGCAGTTACCGTGCCGCTGCCATTGTTGACCGTGCACGTCTGTCCGACCGGCTGTGTCTGTACGGTCACGTCATAGGCCAAACCGCTGGCGACGGGAGTGGGAGTGAAAAAGCTCGTGTTACCGCTAATGGTCATCGTGGCACCCGCGCCATCCTGCAGAACGACGGTATTGCCTGCGGACAAGCCGCCCACTGTGCCCGCGATGGTGAGGCTCGACGGCGCGCTGCTGGAAGCGCCGCCACCGCCGCAGGAGGCGAGCGGCAAGATCAACAGCAGACAGACCGTCAGGCGGAACGAAACAGGCAGGTTCATAATAATCAAGGCTTGCACCGTTAAAGCGTTGGCCCGCGTTCGGGTTTTCGGTCCAGACTGTTGAAAGTAAGCCCCTGCACAACAGGGTTCGGCCGAGGGCCGGGGCCAGCGCGAATTGGGGGCCGTTGCCGATAAAGGCAGCGCACGCCGGCCGTTCGCGAACAACCACGTCAACCAGCAATAGCGGCTCATTGGTGCGGAACTTGAGGCGCTTCAGGTGCGCACCGCCTTGCGCACATCCGATCGCCAACGGCGTCCGAGCGCCGAACGATCGGCTTCAGGTACGGGCGCCGGCGACCTTCTGGCAGGCGTTGATAAACTGGCGGCGATCGTATCCGGAGACAATCTCCGCGCCGAGACGCGTGACAAACTCATCGAGGCTTGAAACACCTGCCGCCGTGCGCTGTACGAGGTACTTTGCTATGGGTCCGATGTAGGCAGCCAATTCGGCCTCGAGATACTGAAGCTCTTCATGACCGAACACCGTCACTGCGGGCGGTGCATTGGTGGAATCGATCGCCAGAGCGCGCAATTGATTGACCGACGCGCTGCTCGGGGTGTTCTCCAGGAACCTGCTCAAATGCGCGCACAGGCGCTGGTAGTGCGGTTCGCGCGGTGGAGGAAATGCGTCCAGCCAATGCCGCGTGCCGAGAAAATATTCCAAGCTGTCCGAGGGCAGTACATTTTCGATGCGGAACGGCAGCACCGCCACCTGTTTATGCACTGCGCGCTCAACCTCGCGACGCACCTGTGGCGATGCGTTGGCGCTCGCTGAAAACAGCAGCACCATGATGCGAGCCGCGCCGATCGCTTCGACAATCTCAGCGGCCCAGTCGGCTGCCGGCGCGATGTCGCGCGGCGCAACCCAACAGCTGATGCCGCGAGCCTCGACGCGCGAGACGACTTCAAATGCCAAATCCTTGTCGGGCTGCGAGTAGCTGACAAAAACG
>DATCBZ010000102.1:0-2669 GCA_036511555.1 Steroidobacteraceae bacterium | reverse complement strand
CTTCGCCGCGCCGCTTTGGTACGCCTGGCAGGTGACGATCCAGGACGGCCGGGTCGAGCTTTTGCAGGTGGACGCACAAAGATTCGCGGAAGTATTTCACCGCGACGGCGCAGTCGGCTTGGCGAACTTTATCAATACCCGGGTCGGGCTGCAGATCGCGGGCGAGAGATTTTTGCTGTTGACCGATCCGTCGCGGCGGCCGCTAGCCGGGAACCTGCCGGCGTGGCCTGCGGGTGTGCCGCTCAGCCCCGGAGTCTCCAGCATCACGATGAACATCACTGGCAAGCCGACCGATGCGGTGCTGGTGCGAGCCGTGCTGCCGGGCGGCTACAACTTGCTGGTCGGTCGTGATCTTGCGCGCTTCGCACCCCTTGCGCGGCGCTTCTGGTATGGGCTCGCAGGCGCCGCCGCCATTCTCTCAATTGTTGGCGTGTTCGGCGGCTTTCTCATCCGCCGCGCCCTGCTGTCGCGCATTCACAGCATTCGCCAGACCGTGCACGCGATCATGCAGGGTGATCTCAGCCACAGATTGCCGAGTCCGCAAACCGGCGATGAGCTTGATACGCTTTCGCGCACGATCAATGGAATGCTCGACCAGATCGAGCAGCTCTTTCACGGTGTTCGCGATGTCTCCAATGCCATTGCACACGACCTGCGCACGCCGCTTGCCGAATTGCGTTCACGGCTTGAGGAGCTGTCGCTGACCCGGCCGGCGGCCGCTGAAACTTTTGCAGAAATTGACGCGGCGGTCGCTGACGTTGATCGCGTGATCCGGATATTTAACGCGTTGCTGCGGCTTGCCGAGATTGATGCGGGCTTGCGCCGCTCGGGATTTGTGCAGATCAATGCGACGGAGCTCGCGGCGCAGGCGGTGGAACTGTATCTGCCGGCGGCCGAGGTCAAAGGCATCAGTCTCTCGTTGCTCGATACGGGACCGGTTCCGGTTGCGGGCGATCCCTTGCTCCTCGCCCAGGCGGTCACGAATCTCATCGACAATGCACTCAAGTACGCTCGCGACGGCGGCCGAGTCACCGTTGCAGTCACGCGACGTACGGAAGGCGCAACGCAGATTGCGGTCGCCGATGACGGTCCCGGCATCTGCGATGCCGAAAAGCCTAAGGCACCCGAGCGGTTCTATCGCGGCGATGCGAGTCGCGGCACGCCTGGCGTTGGCCTCGGCTTGAGCCTCGTCGCCGCCGTCGCAAAATTGCACGGCGGCTCTTTGGTGCTCACCGACAATCATCCGGGGCTGCGCGCGCAAATGCTGCTTGAGCCAAACGCGGCTCGTTCCCGGCGCGCCGACGGCGCAGATGAAAAGTCAGCTTTGGCGCCACCAGCGATCGATAGCATCGAGGCGGCGCGCGGCGGTGGGTTCGCTGAAGTCGAAGGCTAGGCGCTCGCCCGGCAACGCGAGATAGCCATCCGAGGCGCGTTGCGCGATGACGGCCCGCTCCGCATCAGCATGGCCTGCATGTCGCTGCGACCGGCGCGGAGCAAGCTGCGCCAGTCGCGTAGCCTCATCGATCCGACATAGCACCTGTGCAAAGCGCGCACCGGCCGCTGCATCGGCCAACATCGCCTCGTGCTCACCCGGGCGAAAGTTGCCCTCGAGAACGAAATTCATGCCGGCTGCGAGGAGCTCCCCAGCGAGGGCAAACAGTACGGAAAAGCTCGCATCGCTTAGTTTTCGCGAATCCCCGGCGCTGGCGCTGCCAAGGACATTCAGCAACGGCTCTTTGATGAGATCCTTGCCGATGACGATTGTGCGGTAGCGCAGCGCCAGCTGCCGTGCCAGCGTCGTTTTGCCGGTGCTGGGCAAACCTGTAATCAAGAGCAAATTCATTTGCGCTCCGCTGCTCACGCCATCGATCTTGCGGTTTCGGTCCCTGCCTCGCGCGCGCGGGGTGCTCGGCGCGGCGGAACCTGCAAGACTGATGGATCGATTCCGCTGACGGACGCCGGCAACTCGGCGCGACGCAGCATGTTTTTACCCGCGTTCACATCGCGCTCGTGCCCTACACCACATGTGGAACACATCCACCGCCTGACGTGCAACCCGTTGACGTCACGCGGACCACTCGAGCGTCACGTGGAAGGGGCGATTGCATCACGCTCAAACCCAGGCGGGAAGCCTCCGTGACGGGTTATTTACGCCCAATCGGCAGCTTGCACTCGAAATCTGATTCGGCCAATCGCGGATCCAACCGCCGGCGCCTCATAGCGGTAAACAATGCGCGGAGCCAAACGGCGTGAGCGCGATCATTTACTGACGCAGGCGCTCCTGCTCCATTAGCATGGCGCCAGTGGCTGGCGGCTCGAAGCGTCCTTCTGCTTCAGTGTAGCTCGCGCTGGGCTGCGCATTTCGCTGTGCGCTTTATCGCATCAGGTAAAGGAGTTCGACATGTCGAGAGTATTCTTGCGAGGGGACCGTTCGATCGTCTTACTCGTGGCGACGCTATGCATGGCCTCCTGCCAGAGCACGCCGCGGGTGACGAGCCAAGTGGCACCGGCGACGAATCTGGCGCAATTTCGTACCTACGCCTTCATGGATAAACTGAGTACCGATACGGCCGGCTACACGAGCATCACGACGCAGCTCATGAAGGAGGCCGTCACGCGCGAGCTCGCCGCACGCGGCTTCACGCCGAGCGAGCAGCCGCAATTGGTCG
>DATCBZ010000101.1:0-3542 GCA_036511555.1 Steroidobacteraceae bacterium | reverse complement strand
CACTCGCCGTAGAACGGCCAAGAGATCCGGGGCCTTAATGTCTGCTATGCGCGTGCTTCCGAACGCGGGATAAAGCGTTGACGTTAAGCGCCGGCGCAGAATTGAAACGGTGTCCGGGACGAGCGCTTTCGATTGCAGACTGAGCCACTCGTCAGCCACCGCGCGGAAGGTGTCGGCCTGCGCAATCTTTTGTGCCTTTCGTTCCGCGCTCGGGTCGACTCCATCGGCGACGAGTTTTCGTGCGTCATCGCGCTTCTCACGAGCCCGCTTTATAGGCCCACGTCCGGATACGAGCCGAGGCTTAGGAGCTTCACCTTGCCGCCGAACTGGTATTTGAAGCGCCACAAGCGGCCTCCACTCGGCTTGGTGAGGAGGTGAAGTCCCTTTTTATCGAACGCCTTGTGCGGTTTGTCCGCCGGCTCAAGAGCCTTTATGGTTGGCTCAGTCAGCAATGCGGTACCCCGACGCCCAGAAGATACCCCAATACATCCCCCAACGTGTGGCGTGCTGTCAATGGAAGCATGCAACTCCATGCGGCATGAAACTTCGAAGATTAAAGGCTTTGTGTGGTTTTGCGTGACGGCAGCGGAAGCTGCCGAATGCTCAAATGGAGGCTAGGGTCGGAATCGAACCGGCATAGACGGCTTTGCAGGCCGCTGCATGACCATTCTGCCACCTAGCCTCCGGTGAACCGGACGGTCAGGGACGCTGCGCGCGCCTTCCGACCTACGCAGAACTGGAGCGGGAAAGGAGACTCGAACTCCCGACCCTCACCTTGGCAAGGTGATGCTCTACCAACTGAGCTATTCCCGCTCCCACGAGGAGGCGAAATTGTAGGTTCCGCGCCCGCGAAGTCAAGGTAACACTGCGTTCCGGGGCTGCAAAAGTCCAAGCGCCGCGATAAGTTAGCGGCGCAATTCGGGCCATGCGGCGCGTAAATAAGCGACCATTGACGAAAGGGTCAGAACCGCTGCCACCACGAAGAATACGACTCCGGACATGTAGGTCGGCAAACCGACCAGGTCGCGGCGATAAAGCATCATCGACAGGCCGATGATCTGCAGCGTTGTCTTGTATTTGCCAAGCTGCGATACCGCGACTTTTCTGCGCTGTCCGATTTCGGCCATCCATTCGCGCAACGCGGAAACCGCGATCTCGCGTCCGATAGTGACCGCGGCGGTCAGAACAATGAGTGGCCGCGGGTCTTTGCTGACGAGAAGCACAAGCACCACCGCGACAATGAGCTTATCGGCGACCGGATCCAGAAATGCGCCCAGACGGGACGTCTGCCCCAGGCGGCGCGCGAAGTAGCCGTCGAGACTGTCGGTGATGCCGGCCGCGGCGAACAGTAAGCCTGCTGCCGGACCCGCCCAGGTGTAAGGCGCGTAAAAGAGCACGACGATGAGCGGAATCGCGGCGATCCGGATCCAGGTCAGCGTGTTGGGTACATTCCAGGGCATGGTCGTGCTAGTCGCCGGGATGCAGGTGATCATAAAGGCTCCGTGCGAGCGCTGCGCCGATACCGGCCACCTGCTCGAAGTCGGCCGTTCCCGCGCGCAGTACGCCTTGCAGGCCCCCGAAGTGCCGCAGCAGGGCGCGGCGCTTCGCAGGCCCCAAGCCCGGTACCGTTTCGAGCACCGATTCGTTGTAGCGACGCGCGCGCCGCCGGCGGTGCCCGCTGATGGCAAAGCGGTGCGCTTCGTCGCGAATGCGTTGGATCAGGCGTGACGCCGGCGAATGTGGCTCGAGCATGAGCGGTGTATTCCCGCCATACACGAAAAGCCGCTCCAGACCGGGACGGCGCTCTGCGCCCTTCGCAACGCCGATGAGCGTGACGTCCCCGAAGCCGAGCGGCACCAGCACAGAGTGCACTTCGTTGATTTGTCCCAAGCCACCGTCGATCAGCAGCAGATCAGGGACCGGAAATTCTCCTTCGCGGATGCGCGTGTAGCGGCGCGTCAGGGCCTGGCGTAAAGCAGCGTAGTCATCGCCGGGCGTTACACCGGTGATATTGAAGCGGCGGTATTCCTTCTTGAGGGGTCCCTCGCGGCCAAATACGACGCAGGACGCGACCGTCCCCTCCCCGCCCGTGTGGCTGATATCAAAACATTCAATGCGCGAGGGTAGCTCCGGCAGGTCAAGCTCATGCGCGAGCGCAGTGAGCATTTCCTCCGCGCCCTGACGCTGCGCCAGGCGCATGCGCAGCGCCTGCGTCGCATTTTCTATGTTGAGTTCGAGCCAGCGCGCACCCAGCCCGCGCACCGGTCGACGCACATTCACCGTGCGCGCCGCTTGACTTGCAAGCGCTCGCGCGAGCGCCTCGGGATCATCGAGCTCGGCACTCACCAGAACCTCCGGCGGTGCTTCCTGCGTTGCGTAGTACTGCATGATGAACGACGTCAGGGCCTCATCGGGCTCTGCCAGCGCGCCGCGCGGAAAATAGCTCGTGGTACCAAGATTACGACCACCGCGCACGAGCATGACGCTGATCGCGTATTCCCCCGGCTCACCGACAATGCATACGACGTCAACATCGCGCTCATCAGCAGCCGTCACGATCTGCTGCGCCTGCACGCGTTTCAGCGCCGCAAGCTGATCGCGCAGCACCGCTGCGCGCTCGAATTGCAACCGCGCGGCGGAGTCTTCCATGCGCGCCTGCAGGTCCGCGTTCACCTCATCGTTGCGGCCATCGAGAACTTTCTCCGCAGCGTTGATGTCCTGCGCATAAGCTTCGGCCGTAATGAGACGCACGCAGGGCGCCGAGCAACGCCCGATCTGGTGCTGCAGACAGGGGCGACTGCGATTGGCGAAAAAAGTGTCGCGGCAGTTACGAATTCGAAACAGCTTTTGCAGCTGCTGCAGGGTTTCCTTCACAGCGCCGGCGCTTGGAAAGGGACCAAAATAGCGGCCCGGCAAATTGCGCGGACCGCGATAGAAGGAGAGCCGCGGAAACTCGTGATCAAGACACAGTCGGATATAGGGAAAGCTCTTGTCATCGCGCAACACGACATTGAAACGCGGCTTGTGCGCCTTGATGAGATTGAACTCAAGTAGCAGCGCCTCAGTCTCGGAATTGGTGACCGTGACTTCAATGCCGCCAATCTGCTGCACGAGCGCCTGTACCTTCGGATTGACATTAGCGGGGCTGAAATAGGTGCCAACGCGATCACGCAGATTTTTTGCCTTGCCGACGTACAGCAGGGCGCCGTCGGTGTCCATCATTCGATAGACGCCGGGGCGGCGCGGCAGCGCCGCGACGAATTCTTTGGCATCAAATGTGCGAGCCATCAGTCCTTCAGCCCGGCCAATGCGCATGCGCGCATCATGACCTCCTTGAACATTGACGCAGTCAAACGCCGCGTCTGTGTGTTGTAACGACTGCAATGATAGGAGTCGAGCAGATGCCGCGTCGCGGCGAGCCGGTGCTCACCGCCATGCGTGAATACGAAGGCACTGCGGCGCAAACCACAGGCAAGGAGCACTGCGTCGTGCGCAATGCGGCCAAGAGCAAGGACCACACGTACGCTCGGCAGCGCCTCAAG
>DATCBZ010000100.1:0-4582 GCA_036511555.1 Steroidobacteraceae bacterium | reverse complement strand
GCAGACCAAGGACAAGCTGGTCTCCTCCGAAGTCAAAGGCATGGTCGAGACCGCCGTGGCGCAAAAGCTCGGTGAATTCCTGCTCGAGCATCCGCAGGAAGCGCGTGCCATCGTCAACAAAATACTCGAGGCAGCACGTGCGCGCGAAGCGGCGCGCAAGGCGCGCGAGCTCACGCGGCGCAAGGGCGCGCTGGATATCGCCGGACTGCCGGGTAAGCTTGCGGACTGCCAGGAGAAGGATCCGGCGCTGTCGGAAATCTTCATCGTCGAGGGCGACTCGGCCGGCGGCTCGGCCAAGCAGGGGCGCGATCGGCGTACGCAGGCCATCCTGCCGCTCAAGGGAAAAATTCTGAATGTCGAGAAGGCGCGCTTCGACAAGATGATCTCATCGGCCGAAGTGGGCACCCTGATCACCGCGCTGGGTTGCGGCATCGGCCGCGAAGAATTCGATATCGACAAGCTGCGTTATCACCGCGTGATAATTATGACAGATGCGGATGTTGATGGCAGTCACATCCGTACCCTGCTTCTGACCTTCTTTTACCGGCAGATTCCGCTGCTGATCGAGCGCGGCCACATCTATATCGCGCAGCCGCCGCTGTACAAGGTCAAGCGCGGCAAGCAGGAGACCTACGTCAAGGACGACAATGAACTCAATGCCATGCTGCTCAATAGCGCGCTCGAAGAGGCAGCGCTGTACGTCAATGCCGATGCGCCGCCGGTGCGTGGCTCCGGACTGGAGATGCTGGCGCGTCATTACATGGAAGTGCAGGCCATCATCCGCCGCTGGTCGCGTCGCTACGACGAGCGGTTGCTTGAGCAGTTGATCTACCTGCCGGCCGTCAAGGCGAGCGATATCGACCAGCCTGAATTCATGCGCGGCTGGATCCGCGCGCTTGAAACCCAGCTCAATGCACACAGCGATGGCCGGCGCACATTCCAGGTTGAGCTGCGCGCCAGTGCCGATGGACACGCACCGCGCATCATCGTGCGCAAGACCGAGCATGGACTGGCGACCGAGAAGCTATTGCATCGCGAATTCTTTGAATCGGCAGAGTATCAGCGCATCGCCGAGCTCGCGCGCACGCTGGCGGGTCTGATTGGCGAGGGCGCCTACGTCACGCGCGGCAATGAGCGAGAGGACATCAGCAGTTTCAAGCAGGCGATCAACTGGCTGTTCGATCAGGCGCGCAAGGGCCAATCGATTCAGCGCTACAAGGGCTTGGGCGAAATGAATCCGGAGCAGCTGTGGGAAACCACGATCAACCCGGAATCGCGCCGGCTCATGCAGGTACGGATCGAGGATGCCGTGGCCGCCGATGAGATCTTCACCACGCTCATGGGCGACCAGGTCGAGCCGCGGCGCGAGTTCATCGAAAAGAATGCGCTTGCGGTCATGAACCTCGACGTCTGAACTTAGGACACGGCTCCAGCTTCCTGCCTGGCGCGGCGCGAGACTCTTTTTGCGTTTGCCGCCCGTTGCATTTGCGCCGCCGATCGAACCCGTAGCTTGAACAGCGGTCGCAGTTCGTCGGTCAGGCTCAACGCCATGGCGATCCGGATGGCCGATTCCATCGACGACTGCCCCTTGCGTTCCAGGTTCTTGACCGTGCCAGCCGACACTCCGGCGCGAACCGCAAGCTCCTGCTGAGTGAGACGCTGAGCGACACGCTGCATCCTTAACCGCTTGCCCAGCTCTCGGCACATGGACTCATGTTCTGGGAGTGTAAGATCCAATATATTATCCGTTAATACGCTTTTCTGAGATAAGAGACAATATATTGTCTATGAAACAGCGTCTATTTCTGCAGCATCGGCCGACCCTCATGGGCGACCAGCAGGTCGTGCATATCGTTGGCGTGTTCCTCTTCCTTGGTGAGGATCCACTCGAGCATCTTGCGGGTTCCGGGATCGCGGTTGCCGAAGTAACGAATGAGTTCGCGGTAGTGGTCTACGGCGATGCGCTCGGCGATGAGGTTTTCCTTGATCATATCGACCAGATTGTCGGCGGTGCCGTACTGCGAGGCGGCACGCGACTCCAATCCTTTTGGATTGAAATCCGGTTTGCCGCCCAATTGATTGATGCGCTCCGCCACGGCTCGCGCGTGCTCATGTTCCTCCTTCGCGTGCTCGTCAAATTCTTCCTTGACGCCATCGCTGGAAATTCCAGTGGCCGCGACCGCATGCATGGTGTAGCGAAGCACGCACACGATTTCAGTGGCCAGCACGGTTTGCAGAATGTCGATGGCTTTTTTTGGATCGCCTTCGTACGAATGTGTGATGCCGCCATCGCCGATGTTCTTGCGGGCACGCTCGCGCAAGGTTTTGATGTCAGTCAGAAACGGCTCCGCTTTGGAGCCGGCATTTTTGGCGGATGATTTCGTGCTCATGGCGTCTTGTTCTCCGAAAACTCGCGGCGGGCCTCGACTATAGCGCGCTTCGGGTTTTCTAAGGAAGAAGCCCGGAATCTCAGACAGCTGCAACCCGTGGGCCAAAGATGCACTGTGGGCATTACGCATGAAAGGGATTTGCGAGACGGCGACAGATCCTCGGTAGCCGCCTGCGTCGCTCGACCCGGACAGATATCGTCGTGGTCGGCTCCGGCATCAGTGGTGCCATGATCGCGCAGTCGTTGACGGAAGTAGGAAAGCGTCTGCTGATTGTCGATCGTCGTCGCGCCGCGCTGCTGGGTTCGACCGCCGCGAGTACGGCATTGCTGCAGTTCGAGCTCGATACGCCGCTGATCAAGCTGAGCCGTTCTATCGGCCGGCGCAAAGCGAAAAAGGTATGGATCGCCTCCAGAGTCAGGTAGCGGCGGTTCGCAGCCGAATCGGTATCGACTTTCCAGCCGGCACGAAACTGCCCTCCGCATGGTGCCACAGAGGAATCAGCGGATTGCACTCGGGGAAATAACCCGCCACGCAGCCTTTCGGAATATCGTAGTTCGTGATCCGCAGGCCGGTGACCGACCTCGGAACACCGTCAGATGCAGCCGTCACCGCGGTAACCTGCTCTCCCACCGCGAATCCTAAACGAGCGATATCCTCGGGATTCATCAGCAGCACCCGGCGTGTTCCAAAGACTCCGCGGAAGCGATCATCGAGCGTGTATATAGTGGTGTTGAATTGATCATCGCTGCGCATGGTCATCAGCCGCAGCACCCCGGCATCCGCGCTGTGCATATCCGGGTCCTCGTCGAACCCGCGCGGCGTAATGAAATTCGCCTTGCCATTGGCTGTCTTCCACTGGCGGTTGGCGGCGGGCACAGGCCGGCGAAAGCCGCCGGGCGTCCACATTCGCTGGTTGAAATCATGGAAAATCTCCGGGTAGATGGCCGCGATCTCATCGCGAATCAGACTGTAGTCGCCGACCCAGGCATCCCAATCGATGTTCGCGTTCGCCGGCAGCAGTGCTTTGGCAATACCGGCCACGATAGCCTGCTCCGACAGCAGATGCGGCGAGGCGGGTTCGGCGACTCCGCGTGAGCCATGCATGCAGCCGGTGCTGTCTTCCACCGCCACCGACTGCGGCCCGGAGACTTGCCGATCGATCTCTATGCGTCCACGACACGGCAGCAGATACGATACTTTGCCGTGGATCAGATGACTGCGATTGAGCTTGGTCGCGATCTGTACCGTGAGCGGCAGTTTGCACCAGGCCGCTTCGATCAAACCCGTCTCCGGTACCGCGCGCACAAAATTGCCTCCCAAACCTACGAAGGCGGTGACGCTGCCGTCCAGAACGCCCTTGCAGGTCGCTACCGTGTTGAGACCCTTGTCGCGCGGAGCCGCAAAACCATAGCGCTTCTCAAGCTTGTCCAGCGGCGCCAGCTCGGGCTTCTCCGTGATTCCCACCGTGCGCTGACCCTGCACGTTCGAGTGTCCGCGCACCGGGCAGATGCCGGCGCCAGGCTTGCCGATGTTGCCCTTGAGCAGCAGCAGGTTGGAAACCATCTGGACATTCTCGACCCCGCGCCGGTGTTGCGTCAGGCCCATGCCATAAATGCCGATCACCCTGGTCGCGCGGGCGTACTCCGCGGCTGCCTGTTCCAGCGCCGCGCGCTCAAGGCCGGATTCGCGTTCGATATCGCCCCAGGCACAGCCGCGTATGAAGCTCGCGAACTCCTCGAAGCCATGGGCATGTTCGGCGATGAACCCGGCATCGATCACGCGGGCCTGCCCCAATGCGATCGCCGCGTCGTCCGCGGTGAGCAGCGCTTTGCAGATACCCGTGATGGCGGCAATGTCGCCGCCCACCCTGAGCTGGTGATATTGCGTACTGATACAGGTCTCGCTGCCGGTGAGCATCTGAAAGGGCGACAGTGGGTTGACGAAACTCACCAGCCCGCGCTCGCGCAGCGGGTTGAATGTCACGATCGGCACGCCGCGATGGCGGGCATCCTGCAGCACATGCAGCATGCGCGGGCTGTTGGTGCCGACGTTCTGGCCAAAAAAGAAAATGCAGTCAGTGTGTTCGAAGTCGTCGAGCACTACCGTTCCGACCGGAACGCCGATGGTCTGCGGTAATCCCACCGAAGTGCTTTCATGGCACATGTTGGAGCTGTCGGGCAGATTGTTATTGC
>DATCBZ010000099.1:0-2078 GCA_036511555.1 Steroidobacteraceae bacterium | reverse complement strand
CGCGGTTGCGCGCGCGGGCGCCGGAAACAGCTTCTCGATCTCCTCAACCTGAGGCTGCGTCAGAGGTCCTTCAAGAGCGGCGAGATTTTCCTTCAGGCGCTCGCGGCTGCCGGTCTTGGGGATGACGATGATGTCGTCATGGGCGAGCAGCCAGCCGAGCGCCGCGTGCGCGGCGCTCATTTCATGGCGTTTGGCAAACTGCGCAAGCTTTGGATCGCGCAACAACTTGGCCTGTTCGAGCGGCGAGTACGCCATCACGGGAATGCGCCGCTCCCGCAGCCATGGCAAAAGGTCCCGTTCGATGCCGCGGCGCGCAAGGTTATACAGCAGCTGATCGGTCGCGACGCTCGCGCCGCCGGGCAGCGCCCAAAGTTCCTGCATGTCGGCGCAATCCAGATTGCTGACGCCGAAATAGCGGATCTTGCCGGCGCGCTGCAGTTCGATGAATGCTTCAATGGTCTCGGCGAGCGGCTCCTGGCCGCGCCAGTGCAGCAGATACAGATCAATGCGATCGGTGCGCAGGCGCTTCAGGCTGTCTTCGCAGGCGCTGGCGGTTGCCTTGCGCGAGGCGTTGTGCGGATAGATCTTGGTGACCAGGAACACCTCATCGCGCCGCCCGTGAATGGCCTCGCCGATGAGTGACTCGCTGCGGCCATCGCCATACATTTCAGCCGTGTCGATGAGAGTCGCGCCCAAATCGAGTGCAAGCCTGATGGTTGCGATCTCCTCAGAGCGAAGCGCGGCTTGATCGCCGATTTGCCAAGTTCCAACGCCAAAGGCCGACACACGTTCGCCCGACGGCAACATCACAGTGCGCATCGCAACTCTCCTGGGATCCGGTGTGAATAGCACGAATCGATCCTGACGATCCCGAGCGGCAGCACGAACATCGGATGGCATCACGGCTTTTGGCAAAATGTGCCTGCGCTTCGCCCCTTTGCCGCCCGAATGTGCGCAAGCGTACAGACCAGCACTCGCCCTCCGATGAGCTCATCGTAATTTTTGGCTTCTGTTCGATTTAGCACTGAAGCTGCCCGCTGCCACGGTCGCCAGCGGGCGCCGTAGATTAATTTTTCGTAGTGGCTCTGCCGGCCTCGGGCCTGCACCAAGAGCCTATTTGGCTAGCGTAAACGCTGCATCGCGGCCGGGGTTTTAAAAAGGATAGGACTGAGAAATCCGCATTGCGTTATGTTTAGTTGCCGCTCGGGCACACGTGGCGGCGGCGTTACTTGCATAATTTTGCCGTCGACGTTTGGAAATTCTGCCTCGAGGAATGAATTTATGACAGATCGAATCCTGCCAACGGCCACGGCTGTGCTTTCAGTGTTGGCGGGAATTTTGCTGACTGTGCCAGTTCTCGCGCAGGCTGCATTGCAGTACCCGCAGGCAAGCCGTGGCGATCATGTCGATCATTATTTCGGGATCGCGGTTGCCGATCCGTACCGCGCATTGGAAGACATCGACTCGCGGCAGACCCGAGCGTGGGTCAGCGCCGAGGCTAAACTAACGAGCGACTATCTTGCAGTTCTGCCGCACCGCGCGGAGATTGCGCGGCGCTTGAAGACGATCTGGAACTTTGAGCGTTGGAGTGCGCCGCAGAGGTACGGCGCGAGCTGGTTCTATACCCACAACGACGGTCTGCAAAACCAGGCGGTGTTGTTCGTCACCTCTGAGCCTACCGCCAAGGGCCGCGTGCTCCTGGATCCCAACACGTTCTCCCGCGATGGCACAGTCTCATTGCGGTCGATGGCTATCAGTGCCGATGGACGCCTACTCGCCTACGCGTTATCCGAAGGCGGGTCGGACTGGCAGATCTGGCATGTGCGCGAGGTGGCAACCGGCAAGGATCTGCCCGACACACTGCGCTGGTCAAAGGCAGGCGATGGCAGCTGGCTAAGAGACGGCACTGGCTTCTACTACACCCTCTACGATGCACCTCGCGCGGCCGATGTCTTCAAGGCTGCCAATCGGTACCAGACGCTCTATTTCCACAAACTCGGCACGCCGCAATCGCAGGACGTACTTGCGTATACGCGCAGCGACGATCCCGACTGGTTCGTCAACGGTACGGTCAGCGA
>DATCBZ010000098.1:0-17376 GCA_036511555.1 Steroidobacteraceae bacterium | reverse complement strand
GAGCAGAATCACGAACGTCGGCCCATGCGTCGGCATCGTTCCGGCAGTTACAGGTACGCGTTTCTTAGCGGCCAGCGAACCTGCGATGGCCAGCACCGCGACAATTGGCCAGTAGCGACCGGGCCACATCGTCACGCCGAGTGCGATATTGTAGAAAGGCGTATTCGCCGCAATTCCGGCGAAAGCGCTGCCATTGTTGTTGGCAGCGGATGTGAAGGCATACAGAATTTCCGCGAACCCATGTGCGCCGGGATTTGCGACGCCCGCTTTGCCGGCTGTCACCGAGACCGCAATGGCGGTGCCGACGAGCGCGATGAGCGGCATGACAAGGATGGCGATCGAGCTCATCTTCATTTCAAACGCTTCGATCTTCTTGCCAATGTATTCGGGCGTGCGGCCGATCATCAGGCCCGCAATGAAGACGCCGATGATGGCGAAGATCAGAATTGAGTAGAGCCCGGTGCCGACGCCGCCGAAAACCACCTCACCCAGCTGCATGTTGAACAGCGTCACGAGCCCGCCAAGCGGCGTGAATGAGTCGTGCATGGAATTGACCGCGCCGCACGAGGTGGCGGTGGTAACGGTTGCGAACAAAGCCGACGCGGCGATGCCAAAGCGTGCCTCTTTGCCTTCCATATTGCCGCCCGGCTGTACCGCGCTCGCCGCTTGGTCAACGCCGAGTTTTGCGACCAGTGGATTGCCGGCCTGCTCGTTATATACGGCAACCGCGAGCAGCCCCACGAGTAGAACCAGCATGGCGGCAAATACAGCCCAGCCCTGACGGGTATCGCCGATCATCCGCCCGAATGTGTAGGTCAATCCGGCCGGAATAAGCAGGATTGCAAGCATCTCGAGGAAGTTTGAGAGCGCCGTAGGATTCTCGTACGGATGAGCCGAATTGGCGTTGACGAAGCCGCCACCGTTGGTGCCCAACTCCTTAATGCTTTCCTGTGACGCCATCGGTCCCATCGGCAGCGTCTGAGTGTGGGTAGTAAGAGTGTCTGTGACCGGCTTGCCGGTTGCGTCCTTGATGGGACTGCCCTGGGCATCTGCCTTGGGCTGCTGATAGGTCAGCGATTCAAGCGGCGTCACATCTTTGTAGCCGGCGAAGTTCTGCACGACGCCCTGCGAGACCAAAGCGATCGCGAGGAGAGTGGCAATCGGTAGCAGCACGTACAGGGTGACGCGGGTCAGATCCACGAAGAAGTTGCCGATTGTCGTCACGCTGTGCCGCGCGAGTCCACGAATCAGGGCGACGGCTACTACAATTCCGGTGGCGGCGGAGAAAAAATTCTGCACGGCAAGCCTGGCCATCTGCGTGAGATAGCTCATGGTCGACTCGCCGGAATAGCCCTGCCAGTTCGTATTGGTTACGAAACTGACGGCCGTGTTGAACGATGAGTCCGCAGTGACAGCCGAAAAATGCTGGGGATTGAAAGGCAGCCGCGCCTGCAGCAGCTGCAGCGCGTAGAGCGTGAATGCGCCTAAGACATTGAACAGCAGCAGCGCGCCCACGCGACGCTCGTTACTCGCCGCATCCTGCCGCGAACTCGACAAACTCGCGCGAGGCTGACAGAGCATCTAGATTCACAGGCGCAACACGAGGGCGAAGCGACAATTACGCCAATGCACGCGTCGTGGCCCGCCCTGAACTCTGCTAGGATCGGCTTTGGAGTTTCGAAGCGCGTTGCAGCCGATGTTCGAACGTAGCCGGTCCGAACTCATTGCTTGCCCTGACTGCGGACTTGACCAGTGGTTACCAGTCATCAAGGCGGGTGAAGTCGCGCAGTGCGTGCAATGCGCAAAAATGCTGACGCGCCGCAGCCGCGGTGGGATCGACGTGCCGCTCACCCTTGCACTGGCGGCGCTGGTGCTTTTTATCCCCGCCAATCTCGAGCCTCTGATGAGTGTTACCGAGCGCGGCGCGGAGCGTCAGAACTGGCTCTCCACCGGAGTTACGATCCTTTGGAATGGCGGGTTCGAGATCCTGGCGGTCCTGGTCGCCGCCTTTACCATCGTCATTCCCTTCTTATATCTGGGGCTCCTTGTGACCGTCCTCGGCAGCATTCGCCTCGGCGATCCGCCGCGCCTCGGTCGTGTGTTCCGCTGGACCGAGCACCTGCGTCCGTGGATGATGGTCGAGGTCTATCTCGTCGGCTCCTGCGTTGCTTACAGCCGGTTGCAGAAAATCGCATTTGTGAACATTGGTATCGGCGGCTGGTGCCTGATGGCCTCAGCATTCGCGTTGCTGCTGTTCACCGCCAAGCTTGATGAGCGCCGCGTCTGGGACGCCCTCGCTCCGCGCCGTCCGCTTGCGCCGGGAACGCCCTCAATTAACTGTATCGCGTGCGACCTTGCAGTCGCCGCGGCACACGCGGGTGATCGCTGCCCGCGCTGTGACGACGTCTTGCATGCGCGCAAGCCCAACGCCTTGAACCGCACGACCGCCCTCATCATTGCAGGGTTCGTGCTGCTGATTCCCGCGAACGTTCTGCCGATTCTCACCATTCAGGAGCTCGGCAGCGTCGATCCGAACACGATTCTGGGCGGTATCCGTGAGCTCATCCGCGCCGGCTTATGGCCGCTCGCGGTAATCGTATTTGCTGCCAGTATTATCTTGCCGCTGATGAAACTCTTTGGACTTACGTGGATGCTGCTCCTGACGCATCAGCGTTCAAGCCGTTTTCTCGTTGGCCGCACGCGTCTGTACCGACTGATCGACCTCATCGGACGCTGGTCCAACATTGACATATTCATGCTCTCAATTCTGACGGCGCTGGTGCAATTCGGCACTTTGAGCGAGGTGCGCGCCGACTTTGGCGCACTCGCCTTCGCGGCGGTCGTTGTCTTGACGATGATCGCCTCACGCGCCTTTGACGCGCGCCTGATGTGGGATGCCGCGAGAACTCCAGCATGAATGAGCCTGCCGCGGATAGACCGCGCGCGCGGGTGAGCCATGCACGTCGGCTCTCATTGGTATGGGTGGTGCCGATCATCGCTGCAGCGGTGGTCCTCGGTCTTGGCTGGCGCGCACTCGTGCAGCGTGGCCCCGCAATCACGATAGCGTTCGATGCCGGAGAGGGGATCCAGTCCGGTCAAACAAAAATCCGGCGCAAAGACGTCGACCTTGGCACCGTGGAATCGATCAAGCTCAGCCGCGACCTGTCGCACGTCATCGTCGGTGCGCGCATGCTGCGTTCCGCGGCGCCCTATTTGAACGAGCGCACGCAATTCTGGATCGTCCGACCGCGTGTCAGTGCCGAGGGCATCTCCGGACTCTCGACGCTCGTTTCGGGCGTCTATATAGAAATGAACCCGGGCGACGGCGCGCCGCGCGAGGATTTTGCCGGCCTCGAGGAGCCGCCGGTACAGCGCCCCGACGGAGCCGGACGCAGCTTTACGCTGCATGCAAGCCAGCTGAGCTCTCTGAATCAGGGCTCGGCCATCTTCTACCGCGGCCTGTCGGTCGGAGAAATCCTCGGCTACACGCTTGACCAGAAGACGCAGAAGATCGACATCTATGCGTTTGTGCGCGCGCCCTACGATCGGCTCGTTCATAAGGACACGCGCTTCTGGAATGCGAGCGGGCTTGATATCGCCTTGGGCGCGCAGGGAGTGCACATGGTCGCCTCCTCCTGGACGCAGCTGTTAAGCGGCGGCGTCGAGTTTCATACTCCGTCGAGCGACTCCAGTGAGCCGCCGAGTCCCGCGGGCGCTGAGTTTCGGCTGTACGACGACAAAAATACCGCCGAGAAAGATCCGCGCGGCAATGCCCTCACCTACGAAATTGACTTCACCGGCCCGGTGTCCGGGATCGAGCGCGGCACGCCGGTGGAGCTTCTAGGCGCGCAGATCGGCCAGGTAAGGAGCGTGGAGTTGGAGTACGACGATGCCAGCCGTCGGCTGCACACGCCGGTACTGGTGGCGCTTGATCCGGTGCGTGTCAAGGTCGTGAACGGGCCGGAGCGCTCAGCGGATGAGCGCGCGCGGGACTTCGCTGCGCTCATGCAAGATTGGGTCAAACACGGACTGCGGGCGCGGCTCACGTCGGCAAGCTTTCTGACCGGTCAGCAGATTGTATCCTTGGCCATAGTCCCCGATGCGCCCGCGGCGCGCATCGAGCAGGCGGGTGGCCAGCTGCGAATCCCGAGCGCGCCGTCGGTTGACGTCACGCAGGTTCTCGAGTCAGCACACAACGTGCTTAAGCACATTGATCGCGCCACCGCCGGTCCGCAGCTTACGCATGCAATCCAGGAGCTCGACCGCACGCTTACCCATCTTGATCAGTTGACGGCAGAACTTGAGCCGCAGCTGCAACCACTCATCGCGAGCCTGCGGCAGAGCGCAGATGCCGCGCAGCGCACGCTGCAACAGGCCGGCAACGTGCTCGGCAGCAATGCACCGCAGGGGACCGACCTGCCGCGGCTCCTGCAGGAATTGACGGACGCGGCGCGCTCGATCAAGGCCCTCGCCGACTACTTGGACCGACATCCTGAAGCGCTCATCCGTGGCAAGAAGAAGGAACAGGAACCATGAGCGCGAAGGCCTATCAAGGCTTGGCCGCAATTGCCGGCGTGTGTCTAGTGACTGCCTGTCAATCAACCCCCGCGACGCATTACTATACGCTCGCGGAGATTGTGCCCACAGCTGCGGCTGCAGGCGCGGCCGCCGCGCCGCCGATCCGCGTCGAGCGCATCACGATCCCCGGGGAACTCGACCGTTTGGACTTAGTACGCCACGACAGCGGCAATCGCCTGCAGATTGCAACTTTTGAGCGTTGGGCGGCGCCGCTTGATGCCATGATCCGCACGGTCGTGACAGCGGACTTGGCGGCGCGACTTGCCGTCGGCAGCGTCGCCGGTGCCAATGAGCCTGCCGTCGGCGAGCCACGGCGGCAACTTTACATCGATATCCGGGAATTTGCCGGCGACGAGCGCGGTGCTGTCAAGTTGCGCGCCACCTGGCTCTTGCAGACGCCAAATAAGGCAAGCGAGCGCGGCAGCGCGGATATCACAGCCCAGGCAAGCGCTGCGAGCGCAGATACGCTCGCATCGGCGATGAGCCGTGCGCTTGCGGATCTGTCGGCACAAATTGCCGCGACCATCACCGCTCAGCCCGCAGGCGAGAAATCCGAATAATTGAAGGCGAGGAGATCCGCTATATGCTCGATCGTCCGATCGGGCGGCGGGCTTACCGGCGCGTCCTTGCTCCTGAGCGCGTAATGGCCCTGGCGCGGGAAAATCGTGGTCAGCTGCGCACCCCAGCTTTTCTTCATGGCGCTCAGGATCCCCGGCTTGTCGTCGACCATGACGTAGCGCTGCGCCGCATACAAGGCCTTCACGTCCTCCAACATCCGCTCCTTATGAACATAGATCAGCACGCGTGCTTGCACAGCATCCCAAATACCGGTACGCCGGACCTTGCGCGGCTGCAGCACGGCATCACCGTCAGAGAGGATGACGGTTGGACCCCATTGCCCCACATGCATAAGCGTATCCAAAGCACGTGGATACAACCGGCTTGCGACCGGATATTCGAGCAGGAACGAGCCGAGGCCCAACACGCGCGGATCGTGCAGGGCCTCGAGGCGATAGCGCTGCACAGCGCCCAGATAATCCGCAAAGCCAAGCTCGGCGCGGAGCGCCTCAAAGATCGCCCAGAAACGATCACGACCGCTCGCGCCGCACTCCTCCTCAATATGTTGGCTGATATCCGCTTCGATACGATCATTGTCGAGCAGCGTGTTGTCGACATCGAAGAGAAAAACGGTCTCGGCAAGCGGCGGCATTGGACTACAAGTCCAAAAGTGCGCGGTGCACGAGCTGCACGCTGATGGAGCCCTCGCCGACTGCGGAGGCGACACGCTTGACGCTGCCCGAGCGCACATCACCGACTGCAAAAATACCGGGGACGCCCGTCTCCATGAGGTACGGGGCGCGCTTCAGCGGCCAGTGCGCCGCAGCCAAATCCTCCGGCCGCAGATCTATTCCGACGCGCACGAAGCCGCGATCATCAAGGGGCACGCAGCCTTGTAGCCAACGGGTGTTGGGAACGGCGCCGGTCATGAGAAACGCGTGCCGGATGTCGCGCTTCGAGTCCTCATCCTCGGCAGCGCTGCGCCATACGACTCGCTCAAGCCGATCGGTGCCGTCAAGTGCGGTAAGTTCGGTATGCACGTGCAGGGTGATGTTGGGGGTTTCCTCGATGCGGCGAATAAGGTAGCGCGACATGCTTTCGGAGAGCCCATCCGAGCGCACCAGAACGTGTACTCGTCGGCAGCCGTCCGCTAGGTACACGGCTGCCTGGCCCGCCGAGTTGCCGCCGCCTATCACCACCACTTCCTCGCCGGTGCACAGTTGCGACTCGACGTAGGTTGCCGCGTAGTAGACGCCGTTGCCGGCAAACTGCTCGAGATTCGCGAGCGAGAGTTGGCGGTATTCCGCGCCGGTTGCAATGATGACCGAGCGGCCGCGCACCGTATGCCCATTTGCCATTTCAACCTCGAACGGGCGAGTACTGCAGCGCAGGCGCACGGCGGTGTTCGCCACCGCCACGTCGGCGCCAAATTTTTGCGCTTGCGCGACCGCCCGTCCGGCAAGCGCACGCCCGGTAATTCCGGTCGGAAATCCCAGATAGTTTTCGATCTTAGAACTGGATCCCGCCTGGCCCCCCGCGGCATGGGTTTCCAGAACCAGCACGTCAAGTCCCTCGGAAGCCCCATAGACCGCTGCGGCAAGGCCGGCTGGCCCTGCGCCGATGATGACCAAGTCGCGCACCGCCGCCTCGTCAAACTGCGGATTGATCTGCAGGCATTCGGCAAGCTCCTGATTGCTGGGATTCTTTAGAACTTCGTTGGCGCGGCAGATGACGACCGGTATTTCATCTACTTTGACGTGGAAGCGCTCGAGCATCGCCTCCAATGCCGGCTCCGTGTCGACGTCAACATTGTGGAACGGCTGGCCGTTACGGCTCATAAACTGCTGCAAGCGCAAGGTGCCGGCCGAGTGGCGTGAACCGATCAGGACGACGTCGATACTGTCGATCTCAAGCAATCCGACGCGCCGCAGGATGAACGCACGCATCAGCATTTCGCTGAGATTGGCGTTGGTCTGCACCAGCCGCCGGAGGTTTTCGTGGTCGATGACGAGGACTTCGCCATCCTCAAACGCGCGCGCCCGCACGAGACTCCTGGCACCGCGCAATGTGCTCATTTCGCCCGTGAATTCTCCGGCCTCGTGTAGCGTCACGCGCTCCTCCACGGACAGACCGACGCGCAGGATCTCAATCGAACCTGAGATCACGACGAAAATGCGCCCTTCGCGCTCACCCGATTGCGCCAGCACCTCCCCCGCCTTCATAGCCCTGCGCGTCCCGAACGACTCGAGCCGCGTTATCTGCGCCGCGGTGAGTTTCGGGAACATCTGCGGACGGCGCGTTTCAATTGTCGATGACATGAGTTCCTTATCCACCAGCGCCAAACGGAATGAAGCCCGACATCCTACTACGTCGTTTTGCGTCGTCAGTGGGGCGATGGGGCCGATAAGGTCACCCGCCGCGCAACTCGGCTAGAACCTCGCTGCCACCCTGTCGACCCGCCAGAAGCTACACGTCTGAACGACCGTTCAATGCACCTTCGTGACCATCGCCCAGGCGGGCGGATTAAAAGCGTGTTGTTTTTTAAAGTCATTTTTGCACGTGGCGCCAAAGCTTGCGCCGGCAACGGGCATAATGGATTATATGGACTTGAGGGGGACCTAGGGCATTGAGTGGTCGTTTAATGCCGCAGTTACAAGAAAAGTGCAACCAACTCGCATCCTCGGCGCAAGCGCCAGGTTGCGTGTGCCGCGGACTTGAAGAATCGCCGCGGCGCTACTCGAATCTTCACGCGCTGGCGCTCCGGAGCACTCGTGCTTGACAGCGACCCTACAAATGTCTCGAACGCCAGCGCCGTCGGCGCATACAAAGTTCACAGGGGATCCAGCATGAACTCGAAGATCTCATACGCGATAGCGGCCATCCTTGGAACGACCTCCTTAGCGGCGCCCGCTGCTGAGCCGGCGACCGACAACTCGAGCGCCAGCACAGACTCAATCGCCGAGATCACCGTGACCGCCCAGCGGCGCACGCAGAACATGCAAGACGTGCCGATCTCGATGCAGGCGCTCACGGCACAGACGCTGCAGCAACTGAACGTCTCAACCTTTGACGACTACATCAAATATCTGCCGAACGTCACGACCGCGAATAACGGGCCCGGCCAGAACGAGATATTTATGCGCGGCTTGAGCGCCGGGTCGCAGCCGAGCCAAGGCAGCGGCTCGACCGGCCTGTTCCCGAACGTCGCAATCTATTTGGACAATCAGTCGGGCCAACTCCCGAATCGCAACCTCGACGTCTACGCCGCCGATTTAAATCGCATCGAGGTGCTGGAGGGCCCGCAGGGCACTCTCTTTGGCGCCGGCGCGGAGGCGGGTGTAATCCGCTACATCACGAACGAACCCAAAATTGACGTCACCGAAGGCAGCGCCAAAGCGGGCTACGGCGTGACCGCACATGGCGATCCCAACACTGATGTGACGGCGGTGTTGAACCTGCCGGTGATCGCTGAGCACATGGCGGTGCGCGCGGTGATATACGACGACAAGCGCGGCGGCTATATCGACAACGTACCGGCGACCTTCACGCGCAAGGACACCGATATCGGCATCCACTATGCACAATTTCCTGCTGTAAACGGCAAATGCCCGGACGCGGGAGTGAACAGCGGTTACTGCGTGCCGCCCGGCAGCCCATCCCTTAACAATAACAACGTGACGGCAAACAACATTAATCCGGTGACCTACCAGGGAGGGCGCGCCGAAGCGCTGTACAAATTCAACGATGACTGGAACGTGCTCCTCACGCAGTCGTACCAGCAAATGAACTCGCAGGGAGTGTTCTACCAGCAAACCAACGCCTCCGATGGCGCGCCGTTGCAACCTCTGCAAGCGACGCTGTTCAATAATGCGTACGACAAGGACAAATTCGAGAGCACGGCCTGGACGGTCAACGGTCGGTTTGGCGCTTTAAAGGCCGTGTACACAGGTGGCTACCTGGTGCGCCACGTCGATCAGGTCGGCGACTACACCAATTACGCCCGCGGCGTGTACGCCGACTACTATCAGTGCTTCGGCCCGGGCACCGGATACGACAGCGCCCTCAAGTCCACTTGTTTTTCACCGAGCGCCACCTGGCACTCGACCGAGCGCAACACCCACCAGCAGCACGAGTTTCGCGTCAGCACGCCCGATGAATGGCGTTTCCGCGCGATCGCCGGTGCATTTTGGGAGGCCAATACGCTGTATGACCAGACATCCTGGAACTACAAAACCGTGCCTTCATGCACCTCGAACGGCGCGGCGGCCACGCCGGGCAACAGTGGCTGCTTCGCCGATATCGGCACGTTCCCCGGGAGCACGGTCGTGGATCCAGGCATTCACGGCGCACCCGCCTCGTTCTATCAGGACACGGTGCGCGAAACCAAGCAAACGGCTTTCTTCGCCTCGCTCGATTACGACATCATTCCGAAGGTATTGACGATCACCGCCGGCACGCGCCATTTCCGCTTTGACAACTCCTCGGCAGGCAGTGTCCTTGCAAGCTTCGGCTGCTTCGAGGGCGGTGCACCGGCGGTTGGATGCCACAACCCACTTTATTCTTATGACCTCAACTCAGCGGACCTCAAGGATACCGAGTCCGGATTTAAGAGCCGCGGCAACCTTACCTGGCACATCACGCCGGGCACGATGGTGTATTACACATTCTCGCAGGGGTTTCGTCCGGGCGGCTTCAACCAGAATGGCGGTTCGCTGCACGCCTTCACGCCGGACTTGGTAGCGCAATACATCATTCCCAAGTCGTACTCGTCGGACAAGTTGACGAACAACGAAATCGGCTGGAAGACCGAATTCTTCGATCACCGCCTGCAATGGAACGGCGCGCTCTACCGCGAGAACTGGGACAACGTGCAGGTCTCGTTCTTCGATCCGGGCGTGGTTGGCAATATTTTCTTCAACACCAATGGCCAGGACTTTCTCGTGAAGGGTATCGAGACCTCAGTAGTGGGGCGGGTCATGACGGGACTTACTCTGCAGGCAGCGGCTTCCTGGAATCAAAGCAAGCAAACGAATTCGCCGATACTGCTCGACAACAATCCGGACAACCCGAATTTCGGCAAGCCGATCACCAATGCGTGCAACGCCTTTGGCGCCAATTGCGCCGCGGTCACCAACCCGTTCGGTCCGGTCGGCTCTCCGAGCGCCAACGCACCGCCGATCCAGTTCAGCCTGCGCGCGCGCTACGAATGGAACATGGCGGGCGGATACAGTCCGTACGTTCAGGCGAGCGCCACGCATAGCGGCCATTCATTCACGCAGGCGGGGTCGAACCCGACGTTTGCGCAGGCAGGCGCGATCACGACCGGCAGGTTACGGTTCGAAAATCCGGCGTACACGACCTACGACGCATCCTTCGGCGTTATGAAGGATGCTTGGTACGTCAATGTGTATGGCGAGAATCTTGCCAATTCCAACGCCAGCACCTTTGTCAGCACCGATCAATTTGTGGTCGCGGAGACTCCGTTGCGGCCGCGGATCCTCGGCGTCTCACTGGGCTACAAATTCTAAGGAAGTGGCGCACCTGAGGGCGCTGCCTTTGCGCCTAGCGCTGCGTATTCTGCCAGTTGGGCGCAACGTAGTACGGAGCATCCGAGGGCTGCAGGAGCGCGCGGCCGCGGATATGGTCGGCTGCCTTCTCTGCGAGCATGATCGTAGGCGCGTTCAAGTTGCCGGTCGTCACCGACGGCATGATCGACGCATCAACGATGCGCAGGGCCGTGGCGCCTACGACGCGCGCTTGTGAATCAACTACGGCGAGCCGATCGTGCGCACTGCCCATTTTGCAGCTGCAGGATGGATGATAGGCCGTCTGCACGCGCTCGCGGATGAATGCATCGATCTCCTCGTCCGAGCGCACCGCCGCTCCCGGCTGAATCTCGCGGCCGCGGTAGCGGTCAAATGCCGGCTGCGCAAAAATTTCGCGCGTCAGGCGCACACAGGCGCGCATCTGTACCCAGTCCTCATTGTGCGCCATGTAGTTGAAGAGAATGCGCGGTGCATCGGCCGCCCGCGCGGAAGCCAAGCGCACCCAGCCACGGCTTTTTGAGCGCATCGGTCCCACATGCGCCTGGAAACCGTGCTCGTTGACGAGTGTCGTGCCGTCGTAGCTCACTGCGGCGGGCAGGAAATGGTATTGAATGTCCGCATAGGGCACGCCGGGGCCGCTGCGAATGAAGCCTCCGGTCTCAAACTGATTACTCGCGCCCAAGCCGTCCTTGAACAGCAGCCAGCGCGCGCCAATGAGCGCCTTGCTGAGGGGGTTCATCGAGGAATACAGCGTAACGGGTTCCTTCGAGGCGACTTGAAAGTAGAATTCCAGATGGTCCTGCAGATTCTCCCCCACTCCGGGCAGATCCTGCAGCACGCCAATTCCATGCTCGCGCAGTTCAGCGGCGGGTCCGATGCCGGAGAGCTTCAAGAGCTGCGGTGAGTTGATCGCGCCGCAGGACACAAGCACTTCGCGCCGCGCACGCGCGGTAAATTCCTGCCCGCCGCGGCGATAACGAATGCCGCTTGCGCGGTTGCCATCAAACAGAATCCGCTCAGCAAGCGCATGCGTGCGCACCGTTAGATTTTGACGTCGCATGGCGGGGCGCAAATAGGCGCGCGCCGCGCTTGCGCGCACACCGCCCGCCACGCTCATATCAAGCCGACCCATGCCTTCCTGCTGATAGCCGTTGACATCCGCGGTTGCCGGATAACCGGCTTGTGCTGCCGCTGCAAGCCAGGCGCGATGCAGCGGATTGGCAAGCGTGCCGTAGCGGACGCCGATCTTGCCGGCGTCGCCGCGGTACTCATCACCGCCATCCGCGCGCGCCTCGGCACGACAAAAATACGGCAGCACATCGCGATAACTCCAGCCGCTCGCGCCCTCCGTCTGCCAGCGCTCGAAATCCTGAGGGTTGCCGCGCACGAAAACCATTCCATTGATCGAGGAGGAGCCGCCGAGCACTTTGCCGCGCGGCGTATGCAGCCGCCGGCCACCCAGATGAGGCTCGGGCTCGGTGTGATAGCCCCAGTTATATTTCCCCATGTTCATCGGGATCGACAGCGCCGCTGGCATCCGAATGTACAAGGATCGATCCGAACCGCCGTACTCGAGCAGCAGTACGCTGTGCGCGCCATCTTCGGTGAGACGGTCGGCGAGCACGCAACCGGCGGAGCCTGCCCCGGCGATCACGTAATCAAAACTTTCCTCGGACATGCAAAGACGCGTCAGTACGGCGAATCGACGTCGCCCATCGCGACGTACACGCTTTTGAGCTGGGTGTAGTGTTCGATCGCAGCGCGACCGTTCTCGCGCCCCAGTCCCGACATCTTGACGCCACCGAACGGTAGTTCGATCGGTGTCACGTTGTAATGGTTGATCCAGCAGGTGCCTGCCTGCAGGCGTGCAATGATGCGGTGTGCACGCGTCAGATCATTGGTGAATACGGCGGCTGCTAGTCCGAACTCGGTATCGTTGGCGCGCCTGATGACTTCCTCTTCATCGTCAAATTCCAGCACCGACAGCACGGGGCCGAAGATCTCCTCGCGCACAATCGTCATATCGTCGTGGCAGTCATCAAATATCGCCGGCGCGACGAAATTGCCGTTGGCAAGATCGCCCACCGTCACACGCTCGCCACCGACGACGAGCCGTGCGCCCTCGGCGCGACCGCGCGCAATGTACGCAAGCACGCGCTGCATATGTGGCTGGCTGATAAGCGCGCCGATCTGTGTGCGCGGATCCAATGGATCGCCGATCACGAGCTTCGCGGTACGCGCCTGCAACTGCTGCATGAAGGCCTGCTTGATGCCACGCTGTACGAACACCCGCGTGCCATTCGAGCACACCTCGCCCGCCGAGTAAAAATTGCCTATGAGCGCACCGGCGACCGCATTTTCAAGCTTGGCGTCGTCAAAGACGATGAGCGGCGATTTGCCACCGAGCTCAAGGGTTACGTATTTGAGCGAGCCGGCCGCATCGGCCATGACGGCCTTGCCAGTGCCCACCTCCCCCGTGAGTGACACCTTCCGGATTCCAGGATGGCGCGCCAGGAGCCTGCCCGTTGCCGCCGCACCCTGCACAATTTGAAATACTCCGGGCGGCAGCCCGGCAGCGCTGAACACCTCGAGAAGCTTTACGGCCGATAGCGGTGTGAGTTCAGCGGGTTTGAAGATCATGGCATTGCCGCAAGCCAGCGCCGGCGCGCTCTTCCAGCAGGCGATCTGCAGCGGATAATTCCAGGCGCCGATTCCGGCCACCACGCCCAAGGGCTCGCGCCGCGTGTAGCCGAAAGCCTGCGGACCCAGGTCAATGTGCTCACCCGCAAGACTGGCTGCCAAGGATGCAAAATACTCCAGGCACTGTGCACCGGACTCGACATCCACGACGCGCGTTTCCTGAATCGGTTTACCCGTGTCGCGCGTCTCAAGAAGCGCAAGCTCATCATTGCGTGTGCGCAGGATCTCTGCGGCGCGGCGCAGGATGCGGCCGCGCTCAGCGCCTGGCGTTGCCGCCCACTTGGCTTGCGCAGCACGCGCGCGCGCGACTGCCGCGTTCACTTCGGCGGCGCCATCGATACTGATCTGCGCCAGCACCTCGCCGGTTGCCGGGTTGACCGATGCGAAAGTTGCGCCGCCCAGCGCGACCTCATGGGCGTGAATTTCACCGCTCGACGCCGCGGCTATCTGGCCCCCGTCCGCCACCGCGGCGGCCCTGAGACGGCCGTCGACAAATGCCGTGAGCAACGCACGCGCGCTTTCGCTATCTGCCTCGGTCCATTCGGATAAGGCCGCGCGCAGCCAAACCCCATCAATCATCGCCGCGATCATGTAGGCCAAGCTGCGCGCCTCATCCGCTGGCAAGAGCCGTTTGAGCGCGTGCTGCAGATTGGACAGGCTGCGCCGCTGATATACGCGCTGCACACGCTTCAAGCGCGGAACGTGCACCACCTGTCCCCAAAAGGCGAGCCAGGCGGTGCCGGTGCGCTGCTCAAACTCCGCCGGCGAGAGGTTGGCGTCGATCACGGCCTGGATGCGTCCGCGTGGCGTACGCGCCTGAGCAAGCCGTGCTTGCACCTGATCGCCGACGCGGCGCGCTAACGAGCGGAAGGCCGCCTCGAGAAGCCCGTCCTTATCGCCGAAATAATGCGCGACCAGTCCCGGCGACACGCCGGCGCGGCCGGCAATCTGTGCAAGCGTGCTGCTTACGTAGCCGAGCTCTGCCAGACTGTCGATGGTAACGGCGATGAGCTGCCCGCGACGCGACTCTTCCAACTCATCGCGCGGCATGGCGCCCGCCTTCACACTCCGGGCGGCGACATCCGGAGGTATTGACTGTTTATTCAACGCAGCGCTCCGCAGCCGCCGCAACCCGCTTCAGGCAGGACATCTGAGTGGTCGACGCTTGGCTCTTTTTCGGGTTTACCATCAGATACTTGTGCGGCTTTCGCAGTGCTCGACTACAGTCCGTTAAACAGCTATTCAAGGCATGTTAAGATTAATTAGGGGATGAGCGGAAAGCAATTACCAAAGCCGGGCGCTATCCGCGCTGCGCGCCACAGCGCTCTCGTGCCGTTTGTTCTGATCGGCGCGCTTCTCGGCCTTGGGCTCCCCAAAACAGCGGCGGCGGCCGAAAGTGCTGCCTGTCGCGTCGTGCGGCTGTCGGATATCGGCTGGACGGATGTGACCTCCACGACCGCTCTTGCGAGCGTCCTGGTGCGCGAGTTGGGCTACGAGCCGCAGGTGACTGTCTTGTCACTGCCCGTGACCTACGCGTCGATGAAGAACAAGGATATCGACATCTTCCTCGGCAATTGGATGCCCTCGCAGGAGGCGGACCGGCGCGCATTTGTCGCCGACGGTTCGGTCGAGGTGGTCGGCGCCAATCTCACCGGCGCCAAATACACGCTCGCCGTTCCCGCCTATACCTACGATGCGGGACTTAAGGATTTTGCCGACATCCAGCGCTTCGGCGACGCACTCAATCATTCCATCTATGGGATAGAGCCGGGCAACGATGGCAATCGGCAGATCCTGGGCATTCTTGCCCACAATCAATTCAATTTAGGCAATTTCAAGCTGATCGAATCAAGCGAACAGGGAATGCTTGCGGAGGTGGAGCGCGCAATTCGTGCGCACGCACCGATCGTGTTTCTGGGATGGGATCCGCATCCCATGAACATGCGCTTTCAGATGCGCTATTTGACCGGCGGTGATGCCACCTTCGGCCCCAATTACGGCGGCGCCAGCGTTTTCACCAACACCCGTGCGGGCTACCTTGCGGCCTGCCCGAACCTCGGCCGGCTGTTGCGAAACCTCAAGTTCACGCCACGCGGCGAAAGCGAGGTGATGGCCGCCATTTTGGATCAGCACCAATCACCGGCGGCGGCGGCGGCGGCGTGGCTGCGAGCGAATCCTGCGGTCAAAGCTGCGTGGTTGAGCGGCGTGCGCCGGTTCGATGGCCGGCCGGCGCTTGCGGACTCTCAACGGAGCGCTGATTTTAGCGGGCGGCAGGGATTTGAGCAGTGGATGATGCGTCACAAAATCCCGCTCGGTGACGGAGTCGCGGTGCTGATCGAGTACGTGAAGGCGCACGGGATGCTGCTCTTTGACGGCATCTCTAAAATCGTCGGCGGCGCGGTCGATGGACTGACCGCGCTCCTGGTCGCCATTCCCGCGCCTCTTCTCATTCTTGGCACAGGCGTGCTCGCCTTTCTTCTGCACCGCTCGCTTGGCCTTGCGGCGTTCGTCGCCGCAGCCCTCCTCTTCATCATGAACCAGGGCTATTGGATGGCGACACTGGAAACTCTGTCGCTCGTCATGCTCTCGGCTTTCGCATCCACACTGATCGGCGTGCCGCTTGGAATCGCGGCGGCACACCGGCCGCGGCTCTACTCAGCGCTGCGGCCGGTGCTTGATCTCATGCAAACCCTGCCAACGTTCGTGTATCTCATACCAACGCTCGTGTTATTTGGCCTCGGGGTCGTGCCCGGGCTTATCTCGACGGTAATCTTCGCTTTGCCGGCACCGGTGCGCCTCACGCATCTCGGGATCTCCTCGGTGCCGCGATCGCTCATCGAAGCGGGCCAGGCCTTCGGCGCCACCAAAACGCAGATGCTTTTCAAGATCGAATTGCCGAGCGCCGCAACGACGATTCTCGCCGGGATCACGCAGTGCATCATGCTGAGTCTGTCCATGGTCGTGATCGCAGCGCTGGTCGGTGCCGGTGGCTTGGGGGTACCGGTTGTGCGCGCCTTGAACACGGTGCAGATCGGCATGGGCTTTGAGGCGGGCTTCGTGATCGTGCTGCTCGCCATCATCCTCGACCGCATCAGTCGGCCGACTGAGAAGAAACCCTCGAGATGAAGACGGCGCTCGAATTCTGCGACGTCGACATCCTCTTCAGCGCCGGAGCAGGACGGCGTGGCGCGGCGCTTCTGAAACAGGCATTGGCCGCGCTCGATGCGGGCAGCACGCGCTCGGAAATCGCGGCACAGTTTGGTGTCGTCGTCGGCATGGCCGCCGCAAACCTTGCCGTCGAGCGCGGCGAGATTTCGGTCCTGATGGGCCTGTCGGGCTCCGGGAAATCAACCCTGCTGCGCGCGGCGAACGGCATTGCCGCGATCACACGGGGGCGCGTGCTGGTCAACGATGGCAAGAACATCATCGATGTTGCGGGGTGCGATGCGGCAACTCTACGCCGCGTGCGCCGGCGCTGCATCGCAATGGTATTTCAGCAGTTTGCGCTGTTGCCGTGGCGCAGCGTGCGCGACAACGTTGGCTTCGGTCTCGAGCTGCGCGGCGATTCCGCCGCCGATCGGCGCCGCATCATCGATCAGCAATTGGAGCTCGTCGGCTTATCGCAATGGGGCGACCGGGCGGTTTCCGAACTCTCCGGGGGCATGCAGCAGCGAGTGGGGTTGGCGCGCGCCTTTGCCACCGACGCCGATATCCTGCTCATGGATGAGCCGTTCTCGGCGCTCGACCCGCTGATTCGCCGCAAGCTGCAGGATGAGCTCCTCGCGCTGCAGGAGCGCGTCAAAAAAACGATTCTCTTTGTGAGCCACGATCTTGACGAAGCCTTGAAGCTCGGGGATCGCATTTCAATGCTGGAGAGCGGCCGCATCGTGCAGACCGGCACTGCCGAGGACATTGTGCTGCGACCGGGGAATGATTATGTCGCGGAGTTTGTAGAGCACATGAATCCGCTCAATGTGCTCACCGCCGCCATGGT
>DATCBZ010000097.1:0-10088 GCA_036511555.1 Steroidobacteraceae bacterium | reverse complement strand
ATCCCTATGTAGATGGACTCGCGAGCGCGAACGGCGTGCGCGCAGCGGCGCTACCCAACAGAGTTGGGGATCTCCTTGCCGCCACCGCGCAGCGCGTGGTCATCGTTCTTGATCTTGCGAATGAGACGGCAGGCGCCAGCTTCAACGTCGGCGCCGCGCTTGCCGCCCTTGATGCGCGCTGGATCCTGCCCGCGATCAAGCTTGCCGCGCGCGGTCGCATCGGCTCCTTGCGCCTCTTGGCGAACGATCGCTGTCTGTCATTCACACGTTCCGATCACCTGCGGTTTTGGCGACCGGCGCGCCGCGGTCTTGCCGGGCTGGCATGACGCTGCAGATCGTCAGGCGCATCTGCGCACCGGATTCGCAAGCCCTGCCCCCGCAGCTGCACCCGGTGCTGCAGCGCGCCTACGCCGCGCGCGGCGTGCGCTCGGCGCTTGAGCTCGACCACTCACTCGAGCGGCTCTTGCCGGTGGGTACGCTTGCCGGCGTCGAGGAGGCAGTCACCTTGTTGCTCGCGCACCGCAGCGCGGGGCGCGTACTCGTGATCGGCGACTTCGATGCCGACGGTGCCACCAGCACCGCACTCATGGTGCGCGCCATGCGCGCCTGGGGTTTTGCAGGCGTCGATTTTCTGGTGCCGAACCGCTTCAAGTTCGGCTACGGCTTGACGCCCGAGATTGTCGAGCTGGCAGGCACGCGCACACCGAGCCTCATCGTTACGGTCGACAACGGCATTTCAAGCCTCGCGGGGGTGAGCGCGGCGCGCGCCTGCGGCATCGATGTGCTGATCACCGACCATCACCTGCCGGGCGCTGCATTGCCCGCAGCCAACGTCATCGTGAATCCGAATCTTCCCGGCAGCCGCTTCGGCAGCAGTGCGCTCGCCGGCGTCGGGGTCGCGTTTTACGTGATGGCCGCCGTGAAGCGGCGTCTTGATGCGCAGCGAGCACTCGGCGCGGCCGCGCCGGGAGTTGCCGAGTTCCTGGACCTGGTGGCGCTTGGGACCATTGCCGACGTTGTGGCGCTTGATTTCAATAACCGAGTGCTCGTCACCCAGGGCTTAAAGCGCATTCGCGCCGGCCGCTGCGTCGCCGGTATCCGTGCGCTCCTCAAACTTGCGGCCCGCGACAGCGCGGATCTCACCGCCGCGGATCTGGCCTTTGCAGTCGCGCCGCGCCTGAATGCCGCAGGGCGCATCGACGACATGAAAATAGGGATCGAGTGCTTGCTGGCCGACGATGCGGCGGCGGCATTCGTGCTTGCAACCCGGCTCGATGAGCTCAATCAGGAGCGCCGCTTGATTGAAGCGCGCATGCAGACTGAAGCGCTCGCCGCCGTCCAGCGCTTGCAGGCGACGAGCCTGCGGCCGCTGCACAGAAATGGCGTGAGTCTGTTCGATGAAACCTGGCATCAAGGGGTGGTCGGGCTGGTTGCAAGCCGCGTCAAAGAGCGCGTGCGGCGGCCGGTGTTTGCATTCGCACGCGCCGAGGATGCAACGCTGCGCGGCTCGGGCCGATCAATTGCAGGCGTGCACATCCGCGACGTGCTCGATTCGATTGCCACGCGCCATCCCGGGCTCATCGTGCGCTTCGGCGGACACGCAATGGCTGCGGGACTGACGCTCGAGTTTGAGCAGCTGGAGCCCTTCGCGCGCGCCTTCGACGCAGAAGTTGGACGGTGCCTGGCAGCGGCCCAGCGCAGCGACAGTATCGAAACCGACGGCGAGCTTGCCGTGGAAGAGATCGGCCTTGAGACCGCGGCTGCTCTGCGTGGTGGGGGACCTTGGGGTCAGGCCTTTCCGGAGCCGAGCTTTGATGGCGTGTTCGTCATCCGCCGCGCGCGCATCGTCGGTGAACGACATCTTAAGATGTGGGTGGAAGTGCCGCGCAGCGGACGCGCCTTTGACGCCATCGCATTCAACTATATCGGCGCCGACGGCAGCGCGAGCCTGCCCGAGGGCACTGCGCAGCTCGTCTATCGCCTCGACGTCAATGTCTATCAGGGTGAGCGGCGCCTGCAGCTCCTGGTCGATCATGTACTGCCATGCGCCGCTGTGGCAATTGGCGTGCACCCCGATTAGCATCGCCGCCATGGAACTTAATCTTCTCAAACGACAACTACGCGACCTCGCGGAGCGCATCAGCTCCTTACGGGGGTTTCTTTGAATACGATGAAAAGAAGGAGCGCCTCGAGGAGGTCGGGCGCGAGCTGGAGGATCCGGCGCTATGGTCCAATCCCGAGCGCGCGCAGGAGCTCGGCCGCGAGCGTGTACGACTGCAGGGTCAGGTCGATGAGCTCGACCGGGTAACCAAGGGTATCGCCAATGCGGAAGAGATCCTCGCGATGGCGGAGAGCGAGGATGACGAGGCGACAGCGCGCGACGTGGAGCGCGATGCGGGGCAGCTCGAAGGTCAGGTGCGCAGTCTTGAGCTCAGACGCATGTTCCGCGGCGAGATGGATTCGCACAGCGCTTTTCTCGATATTCAAGCCGGCGCCGGTGGCACTGAAGCACAGGACTGGGCGCAGATGCTGCTGCGCATGTATTTGCGCTGGGGCGCAGCGCGCGGTTACTCCTGCGAGGTGATCGATTCGACTCCCGGGGAGGTCGCGGGCATCAAGAGCGCAACGGTGGAAGTGCAGGGCGAGTACGCCTACGGATGGTTGCGCACCGAAACTGGCGTGCATCGCCTGGTGCGCAAGTCGCCGTTTGATTCCGGCAACCGCCGCCATACCTCGTTCGCATCGGTGTTCGTGTCGCCGGAGATCGACGACGACATCGCGATCGATATCAATCCCGCCGATCTGCGCACGGATGTGTACCGCTCAAGCGGCGCCGGCGGACAGCACGTCAATAAAACCGAATCCGCGGTGCGTATTACCCATCTGCCGACCGGTATCGTCGCGGCCTGCCAGAATGAGCGCAGCCAGCACAAGAACCGCGCGACGGCCATGAAGATGCTGAAGGCAAAGCTCTACGAGCTCGAAGTCAACAAGAGAAATGCAGCAGCGCGGGTGCTCGAGGATTCAAAATCCGACGTCAGCTGGGGGCATCAGATCCGCTCCTACGTGCTGGATCAATCGCGCATCAAGGATCTGCGCACCGGCATCGAGGTTGGCAATACGACCGCGGTGCTCGATGGCGATCTCGATGGTTTCCTCGAAGCCTCACTCAAGGCAGGAGTCTGACGTGCAGTGTAAGCTTCGCCCGTGAGCACGCCTGCGGTCCCCGAACCTGCCGAAGAGAACAAACTGATCGCCGAGCGGCGCGCGAAGCTTGCGGCCCTGCGCGCAGCGGGCGTCGCTTTTCCCAATGACTTCCGCCGCGACACGCTCGCCGCGCAGCTGCAGATGGGGTTCGGCGAGAAGAGCGCCGAATGGCTCGAGGCGAATCCGACGCCGGTGCATGTCGCCGGACGCATGATGTTCAAGCGCGTGATGGGACGGGCAAGCTTTGCGAAGCTTGCCGACCGCAGCGGCCAGATCCAGATTTTTCTGCAGGCCGATGCGCTCGGAGCCGCCTACGAGCTCTTCAAGTCCTGGGACCTGGGCGACATCGTTGCGGCGAGCGGCCTGCTGTTTCGTACCAAGACGGGGGAGCTGTCGGTGCGGGCCGCTGAGCTGCGGCTCCTCGTGAAGTCGCTGCGGCCGTTGCCGGATAAGTGGCACGGACTCTCCGACACCGAGATCCGCTATCGCCAGCGCTATGTCGACCTCATCATGAACGGCGCGAGTCGTGAGGTGTTTCGCACCCGCGCTCGGGTGGTGCGCTATCTGCGGGACTTCCTCGATGCGCTCGATTTCCTTGAAGTCGAAACACCGATGATGCAGCCCATTCCCGGCGGCGCCGTGGCACGTCCGTTTCGCACCCATCACAACGCGCTCGATCTTGATATGTATCTGCGCATTGCACCGGAGCTTTATTTGAAGCGCCTGGTCGTTGGCGGCTTCGAAAGGGTCTACGAGATCAACCGCAATTTCCGCAATGAAGGCTTATCGACCCAGCACAATCCCGAATTTACGATGCTCGAGCTGTATCTCGCCTACGCCGACTATCTGGACCTCATGGAATGGATCGAAAAGGCGATCCGCGGCCTGGCCGAGACGCTGCACGGCAAATTGAACATGGAGTATCTCGGGCGCAGCTACGATCTGGCGGCGCCGTTCAAGCGCGTGAGCGTCGAGCAGGCGCTCATCGCTCACAACGCCGGGATCGATGCGCCCTCACTGCGCGATGTGACTTATCTGCGCAAGCTTGCCGAGCGGCTCGGCATTGCATTCAAGGATCACGACGGCGCAGGCAAGCTGCAGATGGATATTTTTGAGAAGACCGTCGAGCACACGCTCCTCGATCCGACTTTCGTCTATGCCTATCCTGCGGAAGTCTCGCCGCTGTCGCGCGCCAATGATGCCGATCCCTTCTTGACCGATCGTTTCGAGTTTTTTCTCGGCGGCCGCGAGATTGCCAATGGCTTCTCCGAGCTGAACGATTCAGAGGATCAAGCGGCGCGCTTTCGCGCCCAGGTTGCGCGTCAGGACCGCGGCGATGATGAGGCGATGTATTACGACAGCGATTACATTCGCGCCTTGGAGTACGGCATGCCGCCCAGCGCGGGGTTGGGTGTCGGGATCGACCGCCTGGTGATGTTCTTTACCAACTGCGCATCCATTCGCGATGTCATCCTGTTCCCGCACATGCGCCCGGAGACGGTTTGAGCGAAGCCCCGATTGGGGTATTTGACTCCGGCGTCGGCGGTCTCTCGGTGCTGCAGGCACTGCTGACGGAGCTGCCGCAGGAGCGCTTCATCTATCTGGGCGATACGGCGCGCTTGCCGTACGGCACCAAGAGCGCAACGACAGTGGCGCGTTACGCCTCGCAGGCGGCAGAGGCGCTTGCGGAGTACGGCTTGAAGTGCCTCGTCGTCGCCTGCAATACCGCCGCCGCATCGAGCTTGCCGGCGATCCGCGCACGCCTCGAGGGTGTGCCGGTGATCGGGGTTATTGAGCCCGGCGCGCAGGCGGCGTGCGAAGCATCGCTTTCCGGTCATATCGGCGTCATCGCGACCGAAGGCACGGTGAGCGGGCGCGCCTACGAGGAGGCGATCCTAAGGCGCCGCAGGGATGCGCGAGTCTCCGCGCTCGCAACGCAGTTGTTCGTGGCGCTTGCGGAGGAGGGCGTGTGCAGCGGACCGATCGCGCAGGCCGTCGCCCATCATTACCTTGCCGCGCTCTGCACGGCAGGCGCGGACGCACCCGATACGCTGGTGCTCGGCTGTACGCATTTTCCGCTGCTGATGGGTGCGATCCGCGGGGCGCTCGGCGAGCACATCCGCATTGTCGATTCGGCGGCGACCAGCGCGCGTGAAGTGCGGGGGCTCCTTGATGCCGCGGGGCTACGGCGCCGGTCCGCTCCGATCGCAGCGCGCTTTCTCGCAACCGACGGTGCGGCACGGTTCGCGCGCATCGGTAGCCTCTTTCTCGGGCGCACGATCGCACCCGCCGACGTCGAACTCATCGACCTTTAGGCAAGCCTAATCCGGCAAAGCATAAGGCAGGGGAAGCTCGCTTGCCTCAAGCGGCGCCGCTGCGGCCTCCTGCTGCGCCTCCTCGCGCGCCGCGAGCGCCGTGACGGCCAAAAATTCGCAAGTGCCGTCGGCGCGTTTGAACGCGTGCACCACTTTAAAAGAGCGGCCATCGGCGAAGCGGCCGCTGCAAGCGGGCAGCAATTGCTGCTGCGCATGCGTCACGAAACGCTGCATGCGGCGCTTGACGCGGCCGCGGTAGTGCGCGCGCGCAATGACTTCCTGGCCCGTGTAGCAGCCCTTATCAAATGCGATCGCACCGAGCGCGTCAAGGTTCAGCATCTGTGCGACGAACTCCTCGGAGGTTGCGCTGTAGACCTGCGGCTCACCGGCTGCGACTTCGAAGCTGCGCCACCTCTGTCCATCGGCAGCGGCGCCCGGCGTCGTCGCACCCGGGCTTACCATGAGCCATCGAGAAGGGTGCGTGCCCACGCGCGCAAGGGTTGATTCGGCACCGACGGCAGGCGGCTCGGAGTCATCAGCCGTCGCAAGACCGTGAATGCTGATACTCGCGGAGATGTCGGTCAGCGTGACTTTCGCGCGCAGGATGTATTTCGCAAGCCTCGTGGCGACCGTGAGCGCAAGCTCCCGCGGCAGTACGGCAAGAATTTCGTCGGGCGAGTGCTCGATAAGCCGCAAAAGTGCGATGACCCGTCCCTGCGGATTGTGGTAGCCCGCCAAGAGGCAACGACCGGCTGTCAGCTGCATGACGTCGGCTGAGACTTGTCCCTGCAGAAAACGTCGCGCGTCCGCACCGATGAGGCGCAGTGCGCCCAGATCATGAAGAAGGATCGATTCCATTAGGCATCAATGGGGCTTCTGCGTTGTTTTTCCAGAGGTTTCATTGGTCCCACACGGTGAATTCTGGCAGACTTGCAAGCTTATGCAGAATGCTCCCTACAATGCCGGCCGCGACGCGCCCCCAATCGAAGCGGCTGACCTGCCGGAAGTGCCGTACCAGAAACCTCACGAGATCGGCGGCCCGAGCGGCCCTGAACCGACGCGCTTTGGCGATTGGGAGCGCAAGGGCCGCTGCATCGACTTCTGAACGAACGCAAGTCGCGAGCGCTAAGCACCACGAGTGCATCCGCGACGAGAGCACTCATGCCTGAACGACCTCTTTCACCCTTCCTGTCGGTGTACAAATTCAAGTACACCCTCGTCACTTCCATACTGAACCGCTTTGCCGGCGTCGTCCTGTCTAGTGGCCTCATTCTCCTCGTGTACTGGCTCGTGGCGCTCGCAAGCGGCGCGCGTGCCTATGTCCAGGCGCGCGCGGTTTTGGCGCTGCCGATATTCAAGCTCGTGTACGTGGTCTTGCTGGCCGCGTTCGTTTATCACCTGGTCGCCGGCGTGCGCCACCTCGTGTGGGACTGTGGCATGGGCTTGGAACGGGAGACCGCCCGGCGCAGTGCCTGGATCGTGGCGGCGGTGAGCATCGTCGTTACCCTGATTCTCGCTTACTGCCTCATGGGTCCCGGGGCATATAGCCGATGAGCTTGCGCAGTCCCTTAGGGCGCGTCTTGGGTCGCGGCTCTGCCAAAGACGGTGTGCAGCACTGGTGGCTGCAACGCTTGACTTCAATCGCGCTCGTGCCGCTGTCAATCGGCTTCGTCGCATCCCTTCTCGGGCTGCCCGCGCTTGACTACGCGACTCTCATTGGCTGGCTGCATCAGAGCGGCACGGCGCTCGGTCTCATTCTCTTCGTCCTCGTAGCCGCGCGCCACTCGCAGCTCGGCGTGCGCGTAGTCATCGAGGACTATGTACACGGCGAGGGCGCGAAAGTCGTGGCGCTCGTGCTGCTCGACTTCGCGCACCTTTTGGCGGCCGCCGCGGCGGTGTTCGCGATCTTGAAGATTTCCTTCGGAGGGCGCCTGTGAGCGAATGGGTCGATCACAGCTACGACGTCATTGTGGTCGGCGCAGGAGGCGCCGGGCTGCGCGCGACCCTGGGACTTGCCGAGGCGGGACTCACGACAGCGTGTGTGACGAAACTCTTTCCGACCCGCAGCCACACCGTCGCAGCGCAGGGTGGCATCAGCGCAGCGCTTGGCAACATGGGAGAGGATGATTGGCGCTGGCACATGTACGACACCGTCAAAGGCTCTGATTGGCTCGGTGATCAGGATGCGATCGAGTTCATGTGCAAAGAGGCGCCCGGAGCGGTGATCGAGCTTGAGCATTACGGGGTGCCATTCTCGCGCACCGACGATGGCCGAATCTATCAGCGCCCTTTCGGCGGCATGACCACGCACTTTGGCAAGGGCATCGCGCAGCGCACCTGCGCCGCGGCGGATCGCACCGGGCATGCGATGCTGCACACGCTGTATCAACAATCGATCCGGCGCCAGGCAACTTTTTTCGTCGAATATTTCGTCATTGACCTCATCATGGAGGATGGCGCCTGCCGCGGCGTCGTCGCCTTGGATCTCGCCGCGGGCACGCTGCACCGCTTCCGTGCCCATATGACGATTCTTGCGACCGGCGGCTACGGCCGCACTTATTTTTCGTGCACCTCGGCGCATTCATGCACGGGTGATGGCAATGCGATGGTGCTGCGTGCCGGCCTGCCGCTGCAGGACATGGAATTTGTGCAGTTCCATCCGACCGGTATCTATGGCGCGGGTTGTCTCATCACCGAGGGCGCGCGCGGCGAGGGCGGCTACCTGACAAACTCCCAAGGCGAGCGCTTCATGGAGCGCTATGCGCCAAACGCGAAGGACCTGGCCTCGCGCGACATCGTCAGCCGCGCGATGACGGTCGAGATCCGCGAAGGTCGCGGCGTCGGCCCCGAGCACGACCACATTTTTCTGCATCTGGAGCATCTGGGACCTGAGGTTATCCACGAACGCCTGCCGGGAATTGCCGAGACGGCGCGGATCTTTGCAGGCGTCGACGTCACCAAAGAGCCGATTCCGGTGCAGCCCACCGTGCACTACAACATGGGCGGTATTCCCTGCAATTATCACGGCGAGGTGGTGCACAACCGCAGCGGCGATCCGGATGCGGTGGTGAGTGGTCTCATGGCCGTTGGCGAGGCCGCCTGCGTATCCGTGCACGGTGCAAACCGCCTCGGCTCCAACTCGCTCCTGGATCTGGTCATATTTGGCCGCGAAGCGGCGCGCCGCTGTGCCGAGGTCGTGCCGAAGGGCACACGTCATAAATCGTTTGCGGCCGATGCCGGCGATGCGGCGCGTGCGCGCCTTGAGCGCCTGCGCCGCGCGGACGGCTCACGCCCCACCGCCTCGCTGCGTCTTGAGATGCAGAAGATCATGCAGCGTGATGCGGCCGTGTTCCGCAGCGGTGAGACCCTGCAGGAGGGCATCGAGAAGCTTGCGAAAGTTCTGCAGGGATTCGCGGATGTGTCGGTCTCGGACCGCTCGCTTATTTGGAACACGGATCTCATCGAAACCTTGGAGCTCGAGAATCTCCTGTTGCAGGCCACCGCGACGATTCATTCGGCTGCGCACCGCAAAGAAAGCCGCGGGGCGCACGCGCGCGAGGATTACCCCGAGCGTGACGATGCCGGCTGGCTCAAACACACGCTCGTCTGGCTCGACGCGGCCGGCCGCTCGCGCTTTGCGTACCGACCGGTGCACCTGCAACCGCTGACGCGTGAAGTCGACTCGATCGCGCCCAAGGCGCGCACGTATTAGGGTGCAGTTCGCGGCCGGGCGCGGGTGCACTTGAGCTGTGGCGAGTCGTTCAGGCGGCCGGGCGCGAGGCCCGGGGGATGACAGCGTGCTGCCAGGGACTACCGTGGTGCAATCGCCCGGGGTTGCACTGGGCAGTGCGTCGTGTGGACGCGGCCGTAGACTTAAGACACTAGAGGGCCGATCGATGGCGCAGTTTTTTCTTCCGCGCAATTCGCGCATCAACCGGCACGGCAAGGTGTACCCGGCGCCTGCCGGCCGTGCGACCCGTCGCTTGCGTATCTATCGGTTCAATCCGACCTCCGGGGAGCTGCCGCGCCTTGATACCTATGAGCTTGATCCTAAAAGCTGTGGCGCCATGGTTCTGGATGCGCTGATCCAGATCAAATCCAGTGTCGACTCCACGCTTACTTTTCGCCGCGCCTGTCGCGAGGGCATCTGTGGCTCATGCGCGATGAATATCAATGGCGTCAATCGGCTCGCCTGCACGACCTCGATGAAAGATCTGGAAGCTGAAATCCGCATTTACCCGCTGCCGCACATGCCGGTGGTGAAGGATCTGGTGCCGGACCTGACGACCTTCTACGCGCAATATGCTGCCGTGCAACCGTGGCTTAAGACGCAGACGGCGGCGCCGCCGGATGGCGAGCGCCGCCAATCAAAAGCCGAGCAGGAGAAGATCGACGGGCCTGCGGCGTGCATCCTTTGCGCCTGTTGCTCGACAGCATGTCCGAGCTATTGGTGGAACAGCGAGCGCTTTCTGGGTCCGGCGGCACTGCTTGCCGCCTATCGCTGGATCATCGACAGCCGCGATGAGGCAACCGGTGAGCGGCTCGATGAGCTCGAGGATCCGTTTC
>DATCBZ010000096.1:0-3705 GCA_036511555.1 Steroidobacteraceae bacterium | reverse complement strand
CGACGCCTGCTTCCGGCGCGCCATGCAGGCGCTCGATGAGCTCATGTTCGGCATTACTCTGGAACGCCGACAGCTCATGTCCCGCCTCGCGCGCGAGCGGCGCCAAACGCTGCTCGATGGATAAGAGAGTGTCTGTGCCATAGATCTCCGGCTCGCGGCTGCCGAGGAGATTCAGGTTCGGACCATTGAGCAAAAGAACGCGCGCCATCGCCGGAGAATGTACCCTAATCCGCAGCGAATGAGCGAGTTTTTGTGGCTAACTGCGCTGATCAGGCGCCCTTGGCACGCTCCACCGCCAGTTCCCGCAGCCGCGAGCCGATCTCGTGCTGGGCGGCGGCCAAGGTCATCGTGCCGTGGTCGACGTCCTCGATACGATCGAGGATGAATTCTGCCTCATCCGGATGCAACTCACCCCGCTTGACCGCCACCACGCGTCCCTGCCGGTCGGCGAATACGCTGAAGGGAAAGACAAGATCCATGCCGAACGCCTCGACGGTATTAAGGCCGGCGTCCTCGCCGATGAGAAGCGGATAATCGATGGCGGCGGCGGCGGCATACTTGACGACCGCCGCGCGAAAGTCGATTGCCACGCCGACGATCGCAAGACCGTGCGGTCCGCGCTCGTGCTGCAGCTTGATGAGGAGCGGAATCTCGCGCCGGCAGGGCTCGCACCAGGTCGCCCAGAAGTTAACGATGAGTGGATGCCCCGCCCAGTCGGATAAACGGTGTTCGACGCCCTTCGCATCGGGCAGCACGAGATCCGGCAGCCGCATCGGAATCGTGCGTAGCGGCGCGGCAGCGCGCGGCGGCACAGCCGCGGCGGTGCCGGGCACGATCGTCGGATGCGGCTGGAGGAGAAGATGAGTTGCAACTCCGCCCCCGGCGGCCAACGCAACGCAGATGACGCCGGCTGTCAGCCGCCATGGCGAGTTCATGTGCCGGGACCGCCAAAGAGCGCTTGCCGCGCCACCGTGCCGAACTCTGCGGCTTTCATGTAGCCCACGACCCTGAAATTGCGCCGCTCCGCGCCGTCGCGAGCAAAGAAGGCAATCGTCGGGGGCCCGATGATGCCGAAGTACTGAAGGAGGGTCTGATCGGCGGCGTCGTTGCGCGTCACATCCGCCCGCAGCAGGACGACGTTGTGCAGCACCGACTGCACTGCCGGATCCGAAAAGGTATAGCGCTCCATCTCTTTGCATGAGACGCACCAGTCCGCGTAAAAATCGAGCAGCACCGGATGGCCTTCTGATTTGGCGCTCGCGACTTCGCGCTGCAGATCGTCAAGTGATTTGATGCTGCGAAACGGCAGCTCTTGAGGGTGGCTTGCGAAGCGCGGAATGGGCGCCAAAGGATCGGTGCCGCCGGCTGCTGCGCCGAGGAGCAGCACCACTCCAAAGAGCCCGAGCGCCAAGCCCACCGCACGCACCAGCCAACCCGCGGCGGTGCGGCTGCGGGCAGCGGGCCACAATACCCAACCGGCAAGCAACGCCGGCACGGCCCAGAGTAGAAGCGCTGCGCCGTCCGGCACAATGCGCGTCAGCATCCACGCGGCCACCGCGAGCAGCAGCACGCCGAAGAAGCGTTTGACGATGTCCATCCACGCACCGGCTCTGGGCAGGAGCTTGCCGGCCGATGCGCCCGCCACGAGTAGTGGTGTGCCCATGCCCAAACTCATCGCAAACAAAACCGCCGCACCACGCCCGATGTCGCCGGTTTGCGCAATGACGGCGAGCACGGCAACGAGCGCGGGAGCAACACAGGTGGTGACAATCAATGCCGACAACGCCCCCATCGCGGCAACGCCGCCATAGGTGCCGGCCGACTGCTTGCTGCTCAACTCAGACAGCCACGTCTGCACGGCGCTCGGCATTTGCAGCGTGAAGAGCCCGAACATCGAAAGGCCCAGCGCAATCAGCACTGCGGCGAAGAGCGCAATGATCCAGGGCTGCTGGAATATGGCCTGCGCCTGCTGGCCGTGACCGAAGGCGGCAAACGCAGCTCCCGCGACGGTGTAGGTGAGAGCCATGCCCAGGACATAGGTGAGCGACAGCATGAAGGCGCGTTTGGTCGTGATGCTTGCGCCCTGGCCGACGATGATTCCGGAGAGAATCGGCACCATGGGCAAGACGCAGGGCGTAAATCCCAACAGCAATCCCAAACCAAAAAAAGTGCCGAGCACGAGCAGCAGACTGCCGCTGCGCACGAGGCTTGCGAGCCGTTCCTGCTCGGAGACGAATGCGCCGCCGCCGGGCGGCAAGTTGATATGCAGCGTCTTTGTGAGAGGCGGATAGCACAGGCCCGCTTCCGCGCAGCCCTGATAGGTCACAGCAAGCTCAACGTCCGTTGCGTCGCCGGCGGCGCGGGCGATCGGCAGTTCGCCGACCACCTCGTGCTGATAGATCTCCTGCTTGCCTAAATATTCGTCGGTCTTGAAAGTCCCGTGGGGCAGCGCCAGCCGCCCGAGCTGCACCGTTGCACTCTTGGTGAGAACGGCAATGCGGCTTCGGTACAGGTAGTAGCCCGTTGCGATTTGCCAGACGAGTTTTGCGCGGTCCGGACCATCGGCGAAACCATCGAACCGAAATGCATCGTCGGCCGGCAGAAAGTCGTCATGGGCTGCGCTTTTGCGGTGCGCGCCGAGAATGGAATTGATGCCGCCCGCCGCGGCGCTTGCGGCGCCCGCCGGCAGGGTAACCTTGGCGTCGGAGAGCTGCGGTGGGTAGCACAGGCCGGCATCCGCGCAGCCTTGGATCTTAAGCTTGAGCAGGACGGTGCGTGAGGCGCCCGCTGTGAGCGTCACTGGAGCGCTGACGGTGAATGCTCCCCGGAACACCTCTTGTGCGCCGAAATAATCGTCCTTATGAATTTCACCCTTGGGATACACGGCGGCGTCAAGGGTTGCGCCCGGGGTTGCGCTCTCGAGCGCCATGCGGGTCTTGTAGGCGTAGTAGCCCGGCGGCAGACTCCAGTGCACGGCGACGTTTCCCGCGTCGCTCGTGAGGGTGTACTTAAACACCTGTTCCGGCGGGAGAAATTGATCTTCCGCCGCGCTTGCGCCGTGCCCTGCGCCGAGTCCCAGAAGCACTAGCAGGAGGGTAAAGATTCGCCCGATCCGTCGCATGGAAGACTTACAGTGACTGGCGGCGCAGGACCTCGCCGTTCGTGAGCATACGGGCTTGCGGGGCACCCGTCACCGCGCGAAATATGTCCGCCCCGCTTGAAATCCGCAGTTCCAGGCTTATCATTAGCAGTCACGTAGGGGGAGTGCTAACTCCCCCGCGATAGTCACTTTTTAACTTCAGTCAACAGCTTTTTAGGAGCGTACACCATGAAGATTCGTCCTCTTCATGATCGCGTCATGGTGAAACGTCTGGAAGAGGAAAGAACCTCTCCGGGCGGCATTGTGATTCCCGATACCGCAGCAGAGAAGCCGGTACAGGGAAAGATTGTCGCGGTCGGCAAAGGCAAGATTCTAGAAGACGGAAAAGTCCGTCCCCTCGATGTAAAAGTCGGCGACAAGATCCTGTTCGGCAAGTACAGCGGAACTGAGGTCAAAGTCGATGGCGAAGACTTAGTGGTCATGCGCGAAGAAGACGTCATGGCCGTGATTGAAGGCAAATAAGGATCACGACAATGGCAGCTAAAGATGTTCGTTTCAGTGATGACGCCCGGCAACGCATGTTCAAAGGCGTCAACGTTCTAGCC
>DATCBZ010000095.1:0-2860 GCA_036511555.1 Steroidobacteraceae bacterium | reverse complement strand
CTCTTGCGTTGATCAAGGCAAGTACTTGCGGCGCGCCGAATTCATGCGCGACATCGCGTGCCGATACGCCCTTGCTATCCTTCGCATCCGGGTCCGCGCCCCGCGCCAGCAGCAATTTGACAAGGTCAAGCGCTTCAGGTCCCCCGAGTGCAGCGGCCTCGATCAGCGCAGTGGTTCCCTTCTGGTTGCGTTGATTCGCGTCGGCGCCCGCCTCGATCAGCAAGCGGGCGGCGCTCAATTCCCGAGCGCGCACGGCGTATAAGAGGGGTGTGTCTCCCGCCAGCCCCCGCTGCGCAGATGCGGCGTCGAGGTTCGCGCCATGACGCTTCAGGTCCTTGAGAAGCTGGCGATCACCCTGCTTTGCCGCCGCGAACACCGGACTGCCTTCCGCGCCGTTCGGCAGGCGATCACGTCCGCGCGCCCAGGCGTTCGGGTCGGCGCCAAGTTCAAGCAGCAGAGCGATACTACGCCGCTGGCGAGCGAGGATGGCGGCCAGCAGCGCATCGGATCTGTTGGCGTCAGCGCCTTGAGCGAGCAGGGTCCCAACTGCTGCCGTGTCGCCCTGCTCTGCAGCTTTGCGTAGCGCGGCATCGACCCGAAGTTCGGCGCGCGCGGCGCCACCCCACAATACGAGCACCGCAGCCACGCCAATCGCAAGCAACCTGGAATCCAGCCGCAAGGTGCCACTCATGGGCATCAGTGTCGCATGTGCAGCTGGGTGCGAGCATGCAATCAAGCCCCGCAGCAGGCCGGGGCCGAAGAACCGTGACGGGATTCACGGAATCGCGGATAGGCCTGCCCATCGTGCTCGGCCCGATGTTTCGCGGTGGCTGGCTTCACGACAATCCCGCAGACCGGGTCGCGGATTTCACCCGCAGCGGCCGACGCCGCCGCTGTTCTCGTTGCATTCGCGTTATTAGCCGCTTGAGCGCCGCAACAAGCCTTTTGGGGGTTCGGCGTCATGGACTGTCCTTGGGGATGCTGTACTTGCGGCATAGGGTAGTCTAGGTTCCGTACCTAGGTACGGAGTCAAGTCATGTCCAAAACAGCCGCCAGCCGGGTTCCCGCTACAGTCCCAATCCGTTCAGACGCCGCAGTGACTATTGGAAAGCTCGCTCGGGCGGCTGAGGTGGGGGTGGAAACGGTACGGTACTACCAGCGACGTCGTCTGTTGGCTGTCCCACAGAGCGCGGGCGGCGTGCGGCGCTACCCGAACGCCATGATTGATCGGATTCGGTTCATTAAGCGTTCGCAAGATCTCGGCTTCAGTCTTGAAGAGATTCGCGAACTCATGCGGCTCGAAAAAGGGGGAAGTCGCGGCGCCATCCGCAAAATTGCGGGCGAGCGACTTGCGAACATCCGCGACAAAATCGTGGCGCTCAAGCAGATAGAACGGGCGCTTTCTCAGTTGCTCAGCGAGTGTGAGCATACGGCTACAGCGGCCCCGTGCCCCATCATCGCCGCTTTAAGCACAGACCGAGCTGCCGCTGCTATCGGCGGGAGCCACGCGGCGGCGTGCACGCGGCGCCAGATAGACCCTCCACAGGGCTAATTGCAGAACGTAACGCCGATGTGGATTTTCGTAACCATGATTTGCTTGAGGCTACGTCACGGGACACCGGCGATCGCGGGTGTTCTCGCAATCCTGCTATGTGCAGTTTCCACTATAGGTAAGGCAACCGATCAGAACGCGCATTCCTGCGCAGAGAACGAAGCCTGGGACAACGGCATGGGGATGTGTATGCCGGCGGCAAGCGCCTCTGCGTCGCAATTCGTCACCTCGGCGCAGTTCAATGCCTTTGGGGTCTTCGGCGCAGCCCAGGGACCACGGGGCATCTCGGATTTATCAGCGCCCAATATGTTCATGCTCGATGCCGGCAAGACGTTGGGGACGCGCCAATTCCTAAATCTGGACCTGATGGGAACGACGGAACTGTGGACCTATCCGCGCCACGGGTATCCCGCGCTTCTGCAAATCGGTGAAGAGCGCAGCGACGGCTCGCCGTTTGTCGATGCACAGCACCCCCATAGCTCACCGATTATGGGCTTGACGCTCAGCGACACGATCAGCCTTGATTCTCTCAGAACACTCAAGCTGTTCGTTGCGCCGCGGGGGGAGAGTACCGACGGTCCGGTCGCCTTTATGCACCGCGAATCAGCGCGTGACAATCCCGATGCGCCGCTCGGACATCACGTGGGCCAGGATGTCGGCCACATCAGTAGTACGGTGCTCGGTATTCAACTCGACCTCGGCAGGATCATCATCGAAGCCTCAGCCTTTAACGGTACCGAGCCGATGCCGACGAAGGTAGATCTCCCAATCGGCACGCCGAACTCCGAGGCGCTGCGCGTCACATATGAGCTGGCGCCCGCACATCGCGTGATGGCCTCTTGGGCCCACGTTGAGCAGCGAGATTCGCAGTATCCAGGAACTTCTTCCGCGACCTGGACTTCCGCCTCGCTGTATGATCATTTCACGCCCGATAACGCCCTCACGATCGATCACACCTTCATCGTTGGCTCAATCACGCGCTATCCGGCGGGAGCCACTTTGACGTCCTTTCTCGACGAGGCCGTGTGGCAACGGGGATCGTCCGACTTCTGGGGACGCATCGAACTGCTCCAGCGGCTACGGTCTGAGCTGGAGATTCCGGCTCCCGTGGCGGACAAAATCGATGAAGAACGATGGGTTTCGGCTTTTACCCTTGGGTACACGCATTGGTCCACGCCTGCGGCTGCCCTGCAGGTCGGCCTCGGCACTGCCTTGACGATGGACGTCTTGCCCAAGGCTTGGGCACCCGCCTACGGTGGACGCAACCCTCTGACGATCCGCGTCATCCTTCAGATTCGCGGCTCGCGT
>DATCBZ010000094.1:0-3317 GCA_036511555.1 Steroidobacteraceae bacterium | reverse complement strand
CGCATCAGGAAAGGCTCGGTCAAACCCGGCCAGATGGTGACGCTTCTATACGGCGCAGAGGAGCGCGGCAGCGCCAAGATCGGCCAGGTGCTCACCTATAAGGGACTCGAGCGCGAGCCGGTCGATGAGGCTTTTGCCGGCGACATCGTCGCCATTACGGGCGTAGAAGAGGTGAACATCGGCGTGACCGTGTGCGATCCGCAGAGCCCGCAGGCGCTGCCGCCGATTCTCGTCGATGAGCCCACGATCGCGATGAATTTCCAGGTCAACACCTCGCCGCTTGCGGGTCGCGAGGGCAAGTTCGTCACGAGCCGGCAGCTGCGCGAACGCCTGTACCGTGAACTGCAAAGCAATGTTGCGTTACGCGTCGATGACACCGAGGAGCCGGACGTCATGCGCGTCTCCGGACGCGGCGAGCTGCATCTCACCATTCTCATTGAGAACATGCGCCGTGAGGGCTACGAGCTTGCCGTGTCACGCCCCCAAGTACTGGTGAAGACGGTCGGTGGCGAAGTGCACGAGCCGTACGAAGCCTTGACCGTGGACATCGAAGACACGCACCAGGGCGCCGTCATGGAAGCGCTCGGCACGCGTCGCGCCGATCTCACCGACATGGCGATTGACGGCAACGGGCGCGTGCGCCTTGAGTACCGCATGCCGGCGCGCGGCCTCATCGGCTTTCAGGGCGAGTTCATGACGATGACGCGCGGCACGGGCCTGATAAGCCATATATTTGACGGCTTCGCGCCCATGAAAGGCGCGATCGAAGACCGTCACAATGGCGTACTCGTCAGCAATGAGAACGGCGAGGCGGTGGCCTACTCGATCTTCAATCTGCAGGAACGCGGCCGCATGTTCGTAAGCCACGGCGAGAAGGTCTACGAGGGCATGATCATCGGCATCCACAGCCGCGAGAACGACCTCGTGGTGAATCCGATCAAAACCAAGAAGCTCACCAACATTCGCGCTGCCGGCAAGGATGATGCGCTCTTGTTGACGCCGCCTATCCAGCTGACGCTCGAATATGCCGTAGAATTCATCGCCGACGACGAGCTTGTGGAAGTGACGCCGCTGTCGATCCGCATCCGCAAGCGCTTCCTGAAGGAAACCGACCGCAAGCGTGCGTCGCGCAGTGACGCCGCCTGAGAAAACAACGACACAGGGGATCATCCATCATGAGACATGTATCGCGCGCGGCCAGCGCCTTTGCTTTAGCCCTCATCCTTGCCGCGGCTGCGCAAGTCGCCAGCGCCGACGTCACTGTTCAGCAGCGGATATCGATTGAAGGCATCGGCGGCATGTCGATCGCCAACATGTCCGGCGCCACCACCACCACCATCGCCGGCGACAAATCCCGCACCGAGAGCGATCTGCAAATGCAGTCAAAGCTCTTACGGATGTTCGCGCGCGGCGCGACCGGCCCGCACGTCGACATCGTGCGTCTGAACGAGGATACGCTGGATCATCTCGACGTCAATAAGAAGGAGTACACCGAAACCACGTTCGCGCAAATGCGCGCGCAGATGCAAAAGGCCATGGATCAGGCCGGCTCCCAGCCGACTCGTGAAGATCCCAAGCCCGGCAACGTCGACGACTCCAAATGCGAATGGTCGGATCCGAAGGCCGAGGTCAAGAGGTCCGGCGAACACGCAACCTTTGCAGGCTACGATGCGGAGCGCATGACGATCACGGCCTCGCAGGCCTGCAAGGATAAGGACACCGGTTCCGTGTGTGAGTTTGTGCTGTCGCTCGATGAGTGGCTCGCCCCGAAGTTTGAGCGCAGCGCCGAGGCCCTCAGCTATGAGCGCGCCTATGCGCAGAAGCTCGGCTTGGGCACGGCCACGACCTCGAAGGACCTGAGCGAGCGCGCACAGGCGATGTTCGGACGCTACAAGGGAATCTGGAGCGAAGTTGCCGCCAAGACGAAAGACATCAAAGGCTATCCGGTGAGGACCTCCTTTGCCCTGGCGGTGGGCGGGCCGCAGTGCAAGGGCGACAACAACCAGTCCGCCGATGCGAGCGCAAGTAGTTCCAATTCGAGCGCCAATGCCGCTTCCAGCTCCACCGACAGCACGCCGACGACGCCTGCCGCGATGGCCAGCCAATTGGGCGGCAAGCTTGCCGGGATGTTCCATAAAAAATCCGACACTCCGCCGCCGGCGGATGCCAATGCGAGCGCGCCTGCCACGGCCCCGCCACCCGCCGCGCTGCCGGCGGGAATGATCCCGCTCATGACGATGAGTTCGGAACTCGTATCGGTGTCGACGACGGCGGTCGATCCCGGGGTCTTTCAGGTACCGGCGGGTTTCAAGAAGGTCGAACGCTAGGCAGCTAGACCGCGCGCGCCGCGCATATCCATGAACTGCAGGAATTCCGCGCGGGTGCGTGCATCCTCGCGGAATACGCCGGTCATGCGGCTCGTGATCATGGAAACGCCGCGCTTGTGCACGCCGCGCGTCGTCATGCACTGATGTGAGGCGTCAACAACCACGCCGACGCCGCGCGGCTTCAACACCTCGGCGATGCAGCTTGCGATCTGCGCGGTCAGCTTCTCCTGCACCTGAAAGCGGCGCGCGTAGCCTTCGACCACGCGCGCGAGCTTGCTGATACCGACGACCTTGTCGGTCGGCAGGTAGCCGATATGGACGCGGCCGATGATCGGCGCCATGTGGTGCTCGCAGTGGGACTCGAAAGAGATGTCGCGCAGCACGATCATTTCATCGTAGCCGCCCACTTCCTCAAAGGTACGGCGCAGGTAGTCGGCCGGATCGATGTTGTAACCGGAGAACCAGTCCCGGTAGGCATTGACGACGCGCTTGGGCGTGTCGATGAGTCCCTCGCGCTCGGGATCCTCGCCCGCCCAGCGCAACAGCACCCGCACTGCCTCCTCGGCGCTGCGGCGCGAAACTCGGGGAGCGGTTTTCTTGGGCACGGTTGGCTTAGACCTAGGTGGCATGAGCGGTGGATCGCCGCGCAAGTGTAGCGCGTGCTTTGCCATTCGCGCGGCGCGAGCCGGCCGCGACGGTTCGGGCGGCGCCTTTTTGGGGCGCTTTTATGCGTAAAACCGCGCCTCGCGCCCGACGACGGGCGCAGCGCTAGCGGGGCGGTGCCTCTCTGCGCGCTTTAGCCTAGTCGCGAGTGCTAGACTTCAAGACCGACCGTGCGGTTGCACGTGGGGGAGGGCGAATTAGGGATGGTCCGATCAGGCGAAGGCATGCGATTTTGCGTCCTGACTGCGGGCGACTGTGCGCCAGCGCTGGCGTTGCTGGCACGCTATCCGAGCGAGTTTCGGACCACCGTACAGCCGATCGCAAGCG
>DATCBZ010000093.1:0-9053 GCA_036511555.1 Steroidobacteraceae bacterium | reverse complement strand
CCGCGGCTGAGCGCGCTGCACGACGCAGTTTATGAACGTCCTGGAATAGCGCGCTATTTGGCCTCCGATAGACGCCTCGCCTTCGATAACGAGGACCTGTTTCGGCATTATCCGGAACTTGATCGGTGAACGCAGCATCGCCGCTGTTCGCGGCGGCACGATCAAGTGTCGCATGAACATTCTGCTGTTCGGCGCGGCTGGCATAGTAGGCAATGCAGTCCTGCGTGAGTGCCTGTATGCGGATGATGTTGAACGAGTCCAAACCGTCGGACGGACGGCGACCGGCCAGCACCATGCCTTGCTTGTTGAAATCGTTCATCAGGACCGCTGGAACTGCGATGCCATCGAGGCACAACTTTCCGGGTTTGACGCCTGTTTCTTCTGCCTCGGCCTCTCCTCCACAGGTATGTCCGAGGAGCAGTACAAACGCATGCCGTACGACCTTACATTGGCGGCGGCCGAGACGCTTTCCCGCCTGAACCGGCCGATGACGTTCGTTTACGTGTCCGGCGCCGGCATCGACAGCACCGAGCGCAGCCGTAGCATGTGGGCACGGGTCAAGGGCCGAACCGAGAGCGCGCTGCGTATTCCGCCGCTCAAGGCGGTCTGCCTCTTCCAGCCGGGTCTAATCGAGCCAATGCATGGCGGACAATTGAAGACCGCCTCGTGCCGCCGCATCTACTCGGCGTTAAAACCGTACCGCCGGTGTTGCAGCTTGTTTCCCCGATCGGAGTTGACGACTGAAACGATTGGTCGTGCAATGTTGGTAGTTGCGAGAACCGGTGCCCGTCAAGTGGTTCTTGAGGCAACCGATATTAGTTCTCACTGCAGGGCCGCTGCGCGTGCTGTCTGAGCGGCTCGCGCAAGGCGCACGCTGTCATGCCATGAGCTCAACTAGCTGCGCAGTACTCGGATCGAGTTTGGAATACTAACTGACAATACGCTAAGGACACACCGATGTCGGAATATCAGGCGCAAATAGTATGGCAACGCCAAAGCGATCAGCCATTTCTAGATCGAAGATACAGCCGCGCCCACAGCTGGAAGTTCGACGGTGGAGTCACTGTTCCGGCGTCAAGCGCTGTGCACTCGGTGCCACTGCCCTATTCGAAGGCGGAAAATGTCGATCCGGAGGAAGCGCTCGTCGCTGCCATTTCGTCTTGCCACATGCTCAGCTTCCTCTATGTGGCGGCAAAAGCGTCATTGGTGGTGGACGCATACGATGATGTGGCGGTCGGCACAATGACCAAAGACTCGCGAGGCAGACAAGCAATAACTACCGTGGTGCTCGCGCCAAAAATCATATTTTCAGGTGTGCGCGAACCCCATGACGCACTCGTGGAAAAATTGCATCACGAGGCGCATGAGCGGTGCTATATCGCAAACTCGGTGCGTTCAGTGATCACGGTGTCAGGTCAGTGGCGGTACGAAGCCGGTTCAGCAAATAGATGATCTTTGGCCAACGACGACTCATATGACGCTCCTGTGCGCGCGTTGAGGCGAGACGTGCAACGCGCCAGGCTCGTTCGCGCCGGCTGCATACTTGGTTCGCGTCGCGTAATGGCGACGCTTTTCGGCGCCGCAATCGCATACTGCTGGTTTTTTGAAGCGTTGAATCCGCCTGCGCCGCGACGCTGACGCTTACCGCGCCAATTGTCGCGCGACGCTACCTCCTGCGACGACTAAAATGCGCAGATGTTGAAATCCTTCTGCTTGCGTCATGCTGCGCTTGTGTCAATGCTCGCTGTAAGTCAGCAGTTGGCAGCGAACGTCGCGCCAACGGCGACTTCCGGGCAGGCCGCTGTAGTGCGGGAATTCGTCGTCGCGATGCAACGCATCCGCCTGCGGATGCCAGAAGCCGAGGATTCACCAGCGCTGCAAGCTTTTGTGATACACGATTATCTCGTTGCGGCGAGACTGCGACGTGACTTGTCGACAAAGGCGGGCGACGATCTGGACAGCGCCATCGATACATTTTTGCGAGCACGCGCAGGTCAGCCGGTAACGCGCGCTCTGCGAGCCGAATGGCTCGCAAGCCTCGCTGATCGCAAACGCTGGGAATGGTTCTTACCGCGCTCCATTGATGTCACGGATCCGTTACTCATTTGTGACCGTCTTACGGGACGACTGGCAACCGGCGACACGGTTGGGCTTGGCAATGAAGTGCTGGCGCGTTGGCGACTGCCGAAAAAACAGCCGGCCGAATGCGCTACTGTGTTCACTTGGTTGCGTAGTGAGGGATTGCTGACCGCTGCACTTGCGGAGGGCCGCACGCGCGCCGCACTCGTTGCTGACAATCCGCGGCTGGCGCGCGAATTCGTCACCGACGTTCCCGCGATGCAAGCGCCACCGCTGATACTCTGGGCACAACTTCTGGAAACGCCGAAGGCAACGCTCAGCTTGCTCGTGACCAATGTCAATTGGCCTGCCGAGCCGGATGCCCTGGAGACGGGATTTAATCGGCTCGCACGCAGCGACTCGGGCGCCGCTTTAGCGTTACTGCCGCAGTTGATTGCACGGCCCGATACGACAGCAACGCTGCAGGCTCGTCTGCAACACGACGCTGCACTGGGCGCAGCATATGACCACGATCCGGCCGCTGCTGCGGTCTTCGACCGCCTGCCGTCGGCGGCGATTGATGGTGACGTTCTGGAATGGGCGGTACGCCAAGCGCTCTGGGCCGGCGATTACACCAAGGTAATCGCATGGATCGATAAGATGCCGGCGACGCTCGCTGCGCAGTCCCGCTGGCGCTACTGGCGCGCACGCGCGGTCGCAGAAACGTCCGGCAATGCGACGGCCGAGCCGCTATTTGCCGAGATCGCGGCCTCACGCGACTACTACAGTTACCTCGCCGCTGACCGGATACACAGGAGCTACGCGCTGCACGCGCGACCGTCGCCGAGCGATCAACGAGCGCAGGCTGCACTTGCCGCCGAACCGGGGCTCGTGCGTGCGCACGCGCTGCTCGACTGCGACATGGGCGATGACGCCGCTGCGGAATGGGCGGCGGTCGTGGGTGCTGCCGACTCGGCCACGAAGGTACAGGCGGCACACTTGGCGAGCGAGTGGGGTTGGTATGTCCAGTCCATTGCGACCTTGGCGCAGGCCGGCGAGTTGGACGATGTACAGTTGCGCTATCCCCGCCCCTACACGGAGGCGATTGCGGCAGCCAGCAAGCTTGCGCAGTTGCCGTCCGACTGGATACTCGCGGTCATGCGCCAGGAAAGCCTGTTTCGCAAAGACGCGGTATCCCGCGCACATGCACGCGGACTCATGCAGATGGTACCGGCGACCGCCACTGCCGTCGCAAGGCGTTGGCATCTGCAGTCACCGCGTGACGACTCGCAATTTGACCCCTACATCGATGTGGCGCTCGGTGCGGCGCACCTGCGAGAATTACTGGATCGCTATGGCAATCAGCTCAGTTTGAGCCTCGCAGCCTACAATGCCGGTTCAGCGCCGCTTACACGCTGGCTACCGAATAGAACGCTTGATGCCGACATTTGGATCGAAAACATTCCTTACGGCGAGACTCGTGACTACGTGGAGCGAATTTTCGAGCACATCGTGGCTTTCGCCTGGGTGCGGGGCGCGGCGCCGCCGCGGTTGACCGCTTTACTGCCGCGCGTCGAGCCTGCGGACTCGATGCTACCGCCGCATCAGTCGTTCTCCTCTGCGGCGCTTCAGACTCAAGTGCCAAAGTGACCGGGCGGATGCGGATGAGTTAGACGCGCATCAGTCATGTTCGATCATAGGAATGGCACACGGTGTGATATCACATCTGGGCGGCAAGGCTGCTAGCCGCCAGACATTGCACATGCGAGTGAGAATTGACGGTAGAAGAGCTCACTGCGCTACTCCACACCTATGGTCGCCGCCACTTTGATCGCTGCCGCAACGCTTCCGCCATATTCGCTGACCGCGCGCCTCGACCGCCTGCCGGCAACGCGAACGATCTGGCGAATCATTGCGCTCTTGAGTCTGGCTAATTTCTTTGAACTATACGACATGCTGATGACCGGCGTGATCGCGCCGGGTCTGACCGCAAGCGGCATACTCACACCTACTACGCCAGGGGTATTCGGATCCACCGGTATTGCATCGTTCGTAGCTGCGCTCTTTGCCGGGCTTACGATTGGCACTATTTTCGCGGGCTTCTTCACGGACCGATTCGGGCGCCGTGCAATTTTTATGTGGCCATGCTTGGCTATACGTTCTTTTGCGTCGTGATGGCCTGCCAAATGGGCGCCCTGGGGCTGAACATCTGTCGCTTTCTCGCCGGCATAGGGCTCGGCGTCGAGATCGTCACCATCGACACTTATATTTCAGAGCTGGTCCCCAAGCACGTGCGCGGCCGCGCCTTCGCATTTAATCAGGCGTGCGGCTTCAGTTCCGTTCCGATTGTCGCGATTCTGGCATGGCTTCTTGTACCGCGTGCTCCGTTCGGTGTGGCGGGTTGGCGTTGGGTGGTGCTGATCGGCGCGGCTAGTGCCTTGGCCGCTTGGTACATTCGTCGTCGTCTGCCGGAGAGCCCCCGCTGGCTGGTGCAGATCGGTCAACTCGATGCGGCGGAGGCCATCACCACGGAACTGGAGCGTACGGTTCAGGCCGAGTACGGCTGCCGCCTGCCCGAACCTGCTGCAGTCGAGCCGACCGTACGGCCAGGCCGCTTCGCCGAGATCTGGACGCCACCTTATCGGGGACGCGCAATCATGCTGGCCATCTTCAATACTGCGCAGTCCGTCGGCTTCTACGGATTCACGAACTGGGTGCCAACGCTGCTCATCTCGCGCGGAATCGAGATTACCCACAGCCTGCTGTACACCGCGATAATCGCGATAGCCGCGCCGCTTGGCCCGTTGCTCGGCGTTAAAATAGGCGATCGGCTCGAGCGCAAATGGCTCATCGCTGGCGCGGCAGGCAGCGCGGCAATCTGCGGCCTCCTGTTCAGCGGCACGACCGTGCCGCTGCTTCTGATCGTCATTGGCGTGCTGATTACGATCGCCAATAACACCATGTCATTCGCTTTTCACGCCTATCAGTCTGAGCTGTTTCCAACGCGCCTTCGTGCCAAGGCAGTTGGATTTGTCTATTCGTTCAGCCGCGCGTCGGCGACCGTCAATGCTTTCGTTATTGCCTTCGTGCTACGCAAGTCCGGCGCCTTTGGTGTGTTCACGTTTATCTGCGGCGCCATGGCAATTGTGGTAATCACAATCGGTGTTTTTGGACCGCGCACTACCGGCCGCGCGCTCGAGGAGATATCGAATTGAACGCCGGTAGTAGCGATTTCGCGGGCGCGAGGAATGGTAGATGCGGCGCGGCCGCAGAAGCGCGAGCTCCCGGGCGATCGTTCAGGCACGTGCAAATTTCCACCACAGAAATACCGCAACGGCGGCTGGAACCAAGAAAATAATGGCGAAGATCGGCGCCTCTTCGGCTACAGAATAGCCGGCACTCTTGACGCCGACCCAAAGATTAATCGCCGCCAACAGCAGCCAAGCCGGAATAAAGTAAACAGCTGCACGTCCGAGCGCCATCGAATCTCCACCAGCGGCGCGACCGATTACCACAAAGACAGCCAGCAAAACCAAGCCGCCAAGGATCACCATCAGCGTACGCATTTTTCGTATCCCTTCAATGAATCGAAACGGCCGTGACCGCAGCGCTCGATATCCTTGCTGGTGATTGTACCGTATCGTTAACGCAGCGCCGGGAAACACAAGAGGTCAAAAAATGGCTCGCATATTCATAACTGGCTCCGCGGATGGGCTTGGCCAAATGGCAGCAGCGTTATTGATCAGGGCCAAACACCGCGTCGTCCTGCATGCCCGTCATGCAGACCGGGTGCGCGAAGCGCTCGCAGCGCTTCCGGGCGCTGAAGGCGCGGCGTGCGGCGATCTTTCGAGCCTTGCAGAGATGCATTCGGTCGCAACTCAGGTAAACGCCCTCGGGCGTTTCGATGCCGTTATCCACAACGCGGGTATTGGCTACCGTGAACGCCAGCGCATCGCAACGGCCGATGGCCTCCCACACGTATTTGCGGTGAACACTCTCGCTCCGTACGTTCTGACCGCCCTGATTGAACCCCCGAAACGCCTTGTCTATGTAAGTTCGGGTATGCACCGGCGTGGCGATGCCACGCTTTCTGACCTGGAATGGAACATGCGCCCGTGGAAGGGAGCTCAAGCCTATGCAGATTCCAAACTGCATGACGTCATTCTGGCGTTCGCGATTGCGCGACGCTGGCCGAAAGTGCTGTCGAATGCAGTCGAGCCGGGTTGGGTGCCGACGAAGATGGGCGGGCCGGATGCGCCGGGCGATCTTGCGGCGGCGCCTGAGACGCAGGTCTGGCTAGCAACCAGTAACGACGCCCGCGCTACCGGCACCGGCGAGTATTTCTATCATCAGCGCTTGCGCGAGCCGCTAGCCGCGGCGCGCGATCTCACCGTCCAGGACAGATTGCTTGCCGCGTGCGCAAAATTGTCGGGGGTGTCGGTTCCGATTTAACGTTCGAATTGAACGAGAACCTTGAGGCCACCGCAGGCCGCGCCTTCCGTCCGTCGCGGCGCTCGGCTCAGCAAAGATTAGTAACGCCGCCGGCCAATCCTCAGGCAGACGAAAGGCTGTTCTCGATGTTCAGACTGCGTCAATTGCAGTGTCGGAATAGGCACGGGTTCGAGTTGGGCGACTTCAAGGCCTTCCGCACAGCAGCACCGCGCGTGCAGATCGTGGCGTCTTCACGCCGATCAAGCGTGGCTTTGAACCCAGCTAATGATGTCCGGGGTTGCCATCGCGCCCGCCTGCCGCGCGACTTCGCGGCCGCCCTTGAACAGCGCCAATGTCGGTATGCTGCGAATGTTGAACTGGGCCGCGAGGTTTTGCTCGGCCTCGGTGTTCACTTTGGCGAGACGCACCCGCGGTCCGAGCAGTTTCGCAGCCTCTACAAAATAGGGTGCCATCATTTTGCAGGGGCCACACCATGGCGCCCAGAAGTCGACGACTACCGGAACATCGCTACGGCCGATGTGTCGTTGAAAGTTGGCGCCCGTGAGATCGGTAGGATGTCCCGTGAACAATGCTTTATGGCATTGGCCGCATTTGGGCTCTTCCGCCAGACGTACGGCAGGAATGCGGTTAACCGCGTCGCAGTGCGGGCAGACAAGATGCAGTGCCTCATTCATACGTCGATCGATGCTTCAGAACGAGCCAACACGCCGATTCGTAACACGCCCGTGCGAGCGTGAGCCGCTTAGCTCCAACGGAGCTTTAAAAAGTGGCGCTGTTTCGTGTATGGGGATAGCAGCCGACGTTTCAAGGCCGACTCCCAATGCGAAACGGCAGAGGACACGCCAAGGCGAGACTACCCCGGGGCATTCGCGTAGAGCTTCACGACCTCGTAGAGAAACCGACGACCGTCCAGCAGCGAGCGCACGCGGATTCGTTCATTGAGGCCGTGAGCATGACTTCCCTCGGCGTCGTGAAACATGCCTGAGAGTCCATATGTAGGGACACCGCTCGCGTTCAGAAATCGGCCATCAGTCGCACCGGTGGCCATGGTCGGCACGATCACGACTCCAGGCCATATGGTGTGCGCGACCTTGCGCACAGGCCCCATGATGTTCTCCGATAATGTCGGCGGCGGCGACTGCATCCCAGGGTCGCCCGTGGGCGCGACACTGATTTTCGCATCGCCGAGCGCGCTCACGATTTCCTGTTGAACGTCGGCAATCGGCACACCGGGGAGGATCCGGCAGTTCACGTTTGCGCGCACGTGTTGTGGCAGCGCGTTAGGGGCATGACCACCAGTGATTTCAGTGACCACGCAAGTGGTGCGCAACGAGCCATTCCATCCCGGATTGACGGCCCACAACCGTTCCGCAGCAGCCTCGTCATGCGGGTCTTTGAGCACCGCCTGCATATCAGCTGCCACTTCCGGTGCGACCAATTTTGATTGAGCTTCGAAGTAGCCCCGCGTCGCCTGATTGAGTGCTATCGGAAAATTGTGCGCGCCCAGCTTCACGAGACCCGCGCTCAATCGCACGATCGGATTATTCTTGGTTGGCCGCGAACTATGGCCACCGACGTCCGATGCTTTCAGGGCAAAATCCTGGTATACCTTTTCACCTGCCTGGATCTGCAGCGCCACCGGTTTCTCGTTCTTGTCGAGCTCGCCGCCCGCGCCTTCGTTTAGCGCGAACGCTGCATTCAACACCTGTGGCTGCGTTTCAGTCAGCCATTTGACGCTATTGTATTGATCCGGAGTTTCTTCGCCGCAAGTGAGTGCAAGCTTGATATCGCGGCGCGACCTAAAGCCCTCTTTCTGATAGCGGATCAGACTATCGGTAAATACCGCGGCCATCGCCTTGTCGTCACTTGATCCGCGCGCGTAGAACCAGCCGTTCTCTTCAACCAGCTTAAACGGATCACGTTCCCAGTCCTCACGCTTTGCCTCAACCACATCGATGTGCGCCAGGAGCAGGATTGGCTTCGCGCGGCGGTCGCGGCCGTGCAGCACGGCAATTAATGCGCCGTCTTTCGGGCGATCTGTTGGCGCCAAGATCTGAGTATCGCTTGCGGGGATTCCCGCCGCGATGAGGTGCGTGCGCATCGCCTCAGCCGCTTGCGTGCAGCTGCCTACGGAGCGTGTCGTATTTATCTCGACGAGCTCTTTGTAGAGATCACGAAATGCTGCTTCATCGTGCGCTGGCGTTTGAGCACCCGCGGCGGCGCCAAATATGCCGGTAAGCGCAATCGCAAGGATTGTTCGGTATGTTGCCTGCAATGAATCCACGTCTGCGCCCCACATTCAAGTAAGTATCAACATCTAGCCTATCGGCCAAAGGGAGATTTCGCAATGATTTGGGTCGCGCGAGGCCCACAGGTTGGGCAGCGCCAGTTAAGCGCCCGGTGCGCCCGCATGTTCATCACAACCGCTTTCGGACAGGTATTGATTCCTTAAATCGCTTAGAGACGCTGAAAAAGTCTGCTTTTGCGTGGTCACTCTGGATCGGTTACAACTAATGCTCCCGAGTGTCCCCGGATACGAGCTC
>DATCBZ010000092.1:0-4949 GCA_036511555.1 Steroidobacteraceae bacterium | reverse complement strand
GTCAATGCCAGGCGGCGCTTCTCGGCCAGCGCCTCCTTGAGCGACTGCTCTAAAGTTAAGATGCGTTGCGCGGTACGCAAGCGCGCCAGCAGCTGCGCAGGCGAGGTGCGCTTGCTGATGTAATCGTCGGCGCCGGCATCAAGGCCTGCGAGAATGTCGGCCTCTGAGTCCTGACTCGTCAACAGCAGGATATAGACATAGCCGGGCCAGGAGCGCTCACGGATCGAACGGCACAGGGCAAGGCCGTCCATGCCTGGCATGCGCAGATCCATGATGACGACAGGCGCAAAATTTTCATGTAGCGATGTCAATGCGGCCGCGCCGTTGGACGCCGTGCAGACATCGAATCCATCTTGGGAGACGATGTCCGCGAGGCGCTGCAGCACGAGGTCGTCATCGTCTACCAGCAGCACCTTGGGGAACGACCCAAGACCAAGCGTTTTGAGCTGAGTCGTCGGGCCGAGATCGGATTCCATTCGATTACTGCTATCCTGCACGACGAAGGCCTCGGCGCTCACACTCGCGTGCGCGTCTAGCCCGGAATCGCCTTGCAGCGCGTGCGTCAGATGCTTGCCGCTTGTGCGCCGGCAATACGCAGGGCGTGGCAGTGCGGCTTGGCGCATGGATTGCCGAGGAATTTTGATAACGGCGCGCCGTATCTCCGCCCGTCCGTGGGAAGGCTCAAGCTCATTGTAATCCGCGCGTTTACTGTGTTGAGGCAGCGTGCGCCGCGTGGTCCCGAGCGTCAGTACGCTCGCACACATACACAACGACGAGACCGTCACAGTTCGCCAATGTCGAGGCTATGCTCTGCTATGCAGCACGCACTTCTGATGAGCGGGGGCTAAAGTTTTCCCGTGACGCTACGTGCCGTGATTTTCGATGTCGACGGTACGCTTGCGGATACCGAGCGCGACGGTCATCGCGTCGCGTTCAATGCTGCGTTCGCAGAGGCCGGTCTGAGCTGGCACTGGAGCCCTGAGCTGTATGGCGATCTGCTCAAGGTGCCTGGCGGGGTCGACCGCCTGCTGCATTACGCGCGCGCCTACCATGCACCCGCGATAGCCGATGACAAGCTTCAAAAACTCGTGCAGCGCTTGCATGCCAGAAAGACGTGCCATTACGTCGAGCGAGTCGCTGCGGGTGCCGTGCCGCTGCGTCCAGGAATCGCGCGCCTCATTGCCGCTGCTCGGCAAGAGGGTCTGCGCTTGGCAATCGCCACCACGACGACACGCGCTAACGTGATCGCCCTATTGCAGAGGTCGCTGGGCCCGCGGGCCACCGATACTTTCGAGGTGCTTGGCACAGCACAGGAAGTTCCGACCAAGAAGCCCGACCCGGCGGTTTATTGCTGGGTCCTCGAGCGCCTCGGACTCAAGGCCCAAGAGGCACTCGCAATCGAGGATTCCAGGAACGGGCTGATCGCCGCGACGCGCGCGCGGCTTGCCTGCGTGGTCACTCCGACGCCTTATAGCGCCACTGAAAACTTCGCCGAAGCGCTGATGCAACTTACTGACCTCGACCATCATCCCGATGATCCCACTCGAGCCGTGAGTGTCGATGATCTGCGCCGCTGGTACGCTCGTCGGATTCCGGTCTCGGGGCGCCGACCGATATGATCGCGGACGATCAGGTACGGCGCTCTCCTTGTAATGAGTGATAAGGCTACTCGGTGCGAGCGGTACAGCAGCGCTGCACGTCCAGCGCTCCTGGGCATGCATGCGGCGGATCCAGTGCGCTACCCCGTCCTCCTTGAGAGTTCGGCGCAGCATCCGAAGATCGGCCGCTACGACATCCTGTTAGCCGGCGCTGGCGAGGCAATCACCGGCAGTCCATTTCTGTGCAAGCTTGAGGATGCGTGGCGCCGCGAACGGCAGGCATTTGCTGACGCTGAGCTACCCTTTGCAGGCGGTTGGTTCATCTATCTCGGCTATGAGCTCGCGCAGGAGATTGAGCCGACGCTCAAACTGCCGCAAACAGCGATGCCAGTCGCCTTCGCGCAGCGGATGCACGCGGCTGCAATCTTCGATCACGCACGGAGCACGACTTGGCTCGTGGCTGAGCCTGGGCACGAAGAGCTCATCGACGAACTCGCCGCCGCGCTTGATGCTGCGCAAGACCCGGACGCGAGTAGCGTGCCCAGCATTGCCGGCCTGCACGAGGAACCCGCTGACCTTTACCTCGCTGGAGTTCTCGCAGCCAAAGCGCATATCGCCGCCGGGGATGTCTATCAGGTCAATCTATCGCGCGGTTGGCACGGGCATGTCACGCCGGGCATTTCCGCGGCACAGCTTTATGCAAGCTTGCGCCGTTCGAATCCCAGTCCCTTTGGAGGCATTGCGCAGCTGCCGTGGATGGCCGTGCTTTCAACATCTCCCGAAAGATTAATCGAGAGTCGCGGCGGGCAGGTTCAAACGCGACCTATCGCGGGCACGCATCCGCGTATCGGCCCCGACCACGAAGTCATCGCTGCATTAAGTGCGCATCCGAAGGAGCGCGCCGAACATGTGATGCTGCTTGATCTCGAGCGCAGTGACATCGGCCGCATCGCCCAAGCCGGCAGTGTCGTGGTCGACGAATATGCAATCGTCGAGAGCTACGCGCACGTGCATCATCTTGTCTCCAATGTACGCGGCCGTCTGCGCAGCAATGTGTCGCCAACGGATGTAATCCGCGCCGTATTCCCCGGCGGCACCATCACCGGTTGCCCTAAAGTAAGATGCATGCAGATCATTGCGGCCCTGGAGGCCGAGCCGCGCGGCGCCTATACCGGCTCGTGGGGCTATTTGGGCCGCGACGGCAGTCTTGATCTCAACATTCTCATTCGCACGGCAACGTTAAGCGGCGCTGAGTTGCGTTTTCGCACCGGCGCGGGAATCGTCGCCGATTCGGATCCGCTGCGCGAGCTTGAGGAAACGCGAGCCAAGGCGCGCGGGCTGATACGCGCGCTGGAAGCCGGTGCCATTGCGTAGCGACACATCCCAAGATCACGGCATATTTGAGACGCTCGCCGTCCTAGATGGGCAGGCGCGCCTCGTGCAACGGCATTTGACGCGTCTATTTGATGGTTGCCGGCGTCTGGGCCTGCGCGTACCCGACGCATCCGTGCTGGTTGCCGAAATAGCGGCATGCGCGGCGTTGCCGGGCACTGCTGTCATCAAGGTAATCATGCGTTCAGGCGCTGGCATAGATCCCGACAGGCCGCAGTTGGTGCGCGCCGAACCACCGCGGCCACGCCCGCAGGAGTGGGCGCATGCGGGCGTCGCCATCGTCACCTGCCGTACGCGCCTGGCCGTTGAGCCCGAACTTGCCGGTCTTAAGCTCCTCGACCGCAGCGTGCAGGAGCGCGCGCGGCGGGAATGGAGTTCCGATTCAATTGCGGACGGCCTCACGCTCGACGCCGACGGCAGGCTCGTCAGCGGCACCATGACGAATGTCTTTGCGGTGATCGATGGCAGGCTCTGTACACCGGCGCTCACCCGCTGCGGAGTCGCGGGCGTCATGCGCGCAGAGTTTCTCAAGGCGTGGCAGTCGAACGCTCAACCAATCGTAGTCCGCGACATCGACCCGGCCGAGCTTGAAACAGCCAGTGAGATCTTTCTGTCCAATGCGCTCATTGGGGTTTGGCCGGTGCGCAGCCTCGATGGTCGCAGCTACAAGGTCGGACCGGCAACCTGCTTTGCCGCCGCACACGTCCAAAGAATTGTTAAGGCGTCCGACGCCTCTTTTGCAAGCGCGCCCGACCCGCGGTTCCCCCCGCCGTAGCTCCCGGGTACGATGAAACGTTTAAGCTGCGCGGCCGGCAAATTGCGGGACTTGAGATCAGAGCTTTCGCGATACGGACGCCAAAAGGTGAGACGCAATGACGGCTGACGTTGTAGAGAAGGACGGAGTCGCCCAGAAGTGGCGCCGCATGGGCCGCGGCGGACGCATTCTGGCTGTCGTCCTGACTCTGGTTGCGTTCCTGGCGGTGGCGTGGCTTGCGCGAACATTGGCGCAAGGCGGAGAGTCGCACAGTGCCGCGTCGCGGCGTACTCGGCCGTCGACCACTGTAGGCATTGCCACGGCCAAGCAGGCGGATGTGCCGGTGACCATCGAGGCCCTCGGCACCGTGACCCCTCCCGCAACGGTAACGGTGAGTCCACAGGTTGCCGGTGTTCTGAAGGAAATCTCGTTTCGCGAAGGCCAGTTAGTGCATGCCGGCGACGTCATTGCCGTTATCGATCCGCGCCCCTTTGTCATGGCACAGACCCAGGCCGAAGGGGTGCTGCTGCGTGATCAGGCACAGCTTGCAAATGCGCGGATCCAGGCCGACCGCGACCGGACTCTTTTGAAGCAGGACTCCATCGCCGAGCAAGACGTCGAAACGCAAGTTGCGCTCGTAAAGCAGCTCGAGGGCACGGTGAAGACCGACGAGGCGACGCTCGCCGCGGCCCGTCTCAATGTGGAATGGAGTCGGATTACGGCGCCGGTCAGCGGCCGCACCGGCTTGCGCCAAGTGGACGTGGGCAACTACGTGACCGCAGGCAGTAGCACGGGCATCGTCCTCATCACGCAAGTCAATCCCATCGATGTGGCATTCACCGTGTCACAGGATGATGTACCCCGAATCCAAAAGCGCCTGGCAAGTGGCGCGGAACTTGCGGCAACGGCATTCGACCGCACCCGCACGACGGTTCTGGCACAAGGCACTTTCTCAACACTTGACAACCAAATCGATGTCAATACGGGCACCGTCAAGGCCAAGGCGCGCTTTGCCAATGATTCGGGCGTGCTCTTCCCGAGCCAGTTCGTCAACGTGAGTCTTTTGCTGGATACCGTGAAGGACGCCGTGGTCGTGCCGGCTGCCGCCGTCAGAAACGGTGCCAACGGCGATTTTGTCTACGTGCTCAACAGCAATCGCACCGTTTCGGTGCGCGCCGTGACGCGCGGACAGGCGGCGGGTGACC
>DATCBZ010000091.1:0-4684 GCA_036511555.1 Steroidobacteraceae bacterium | reverse complement strand
GCGAGCCGGTAGCGCCGATCAGAGCCGGCAACCGCGCCGCCGATGGCCATAATGAGCGCGGCGAGCCAGACAAGGCTCACCAGCGGCCGCACCTGTACCCGCACGCTCCAGCGTCCGGCGCCCAGGTCATCCCCCAAGGCGAGGAGAATATTGGTGCCACGATACATGCGAATGGCGGACTCGGTGGTGACCGCTCCTTGTACCCAGTAGCGCCGCTTTTCGGGGTAAAGCGTGCCGAGCACCGCGCCGTTGCGGCTCATGAGAATGCGCGCCCTGAGCCCATCGTAGTTCGGGCCGTCAATTTTCTGCACGCCATCGAAGCGAAAATCATAACCACTGAGGGAAGTATGATCGCCGCTTGCCAGGGCGACATCGTGCTCCTGTGTAAATGCTTGCACCACGGTGAGGCCAATGACAAACAAGCCGACCCCGATGTGTGCGATCGCCATGCCGAGCACGCTCGGGGTCAATGTAAGCCTGCGACGCAGACGATCGAGAGGATCCAACAGTGCCGACAGAATGATCCACGGTCCCAGCGTCAATCCCACGAGCGCAAGAACGTTGCTCTGCGCAAAGAAACCGAATACAACGGCGCAGGAAAGCGCCAGCGCTACCGCAAGGGTTGCGAGAATTTGGCGTTGTTTGTCGCCTAGCCGGCCCTTCTTCCAATTCGCGTGCATCCCGACGGGCAACAGCGCGAGCAGCGGCAGAATTGGCATGAGGAAGGTTGGATTAAAATACGGCGTACCCACCGACAGCGTCGGCAGCCCAAGCGCATCGGCGATGAGCGGCGCCATCGTGCCGCCGAAGACGATCGCTGCCGCAATCACCAGCAGAATATTGTTGAACAGCAAAAAGGATTCGCGCGCGCCCAACTCAAAGCCGGCCGTGGAACGCAGTAGCGGTGCGCGCCACGCGTACAACGCGAGCGCACCGCCAATCATCACGATCAAAAACGCCAGGATGAACATGCCGCGCGCGGGATCGGCGGCGAAGGAGTGCACGGATACGAGGACGCCCGAGCGCACCAGGAAAGTCCCGAGCAGGCTCAAAGAGAAGGTCAAAATCGCAAGCAGCAGTGTCCAGCTCTTGAAAAGTCCGCGCTTATCGGTCGCCGCGAGCGAATGCACGAGCGCCGTACCCACAAGCCACGGCATGAACGATGCGTTTTCCACTGGATCCCAGAACCAGAATCCACCCCAGCCGAGTTCGTAATAGGCCCACCAGCTGCCAAGCGCGATTCCAACGGTCAGGAACGACCACGCCGCCGTGGTCCAGGGTCGCGTCCAGCGCGCCCACGCCTGATCCAGGCGTCCCTCGAGCATCGCTGCACAGGCGAACGCGAATGCGACCGCAAAGCCGACATAGCCCGTATAAAGAATCGGTGGATGAATGGCAAGCGCGGGGTCCTGCAGAATGGGATTCAAATCGTGCCCGTCGGCCGCGCTCGGAATGAGCCGCGTGAAGGGGTTTGAAGTGGCAAGCGTAAAGAGTAGAAAACCGAAGCTTACGAGGCCGAGCACGCCCAACACCCGTGCGCCAAAACGCGCCGGCAAGCGCGCAGCCCCGACCGCCACGGCAAGCGTCCAGCAGGACAGGATGAATATCCAAAGAAGCAGCGATCCCTCGTGAGCCCCCCAGAGCGCCGTCACGCGATAGAAAAGCGGCAGTGCGGAGTTTGAATTCTCGGCCACGTACAGTACCGAGAAATCGTGCGTCACAAATGCGCTGATCAAACAGGCGATCGCCGTCGCCACCATGACGAATTGGCCCGCTACCGCCGGTACCACGGCGTTAAGCCAACGATCGCGGCGCAGCTGCGGACCTGCGATACCGAAGAAGGCCTGCAGGCCGGCGAGCAGCAGCGCCAATATCAAAGCAAACTGTCCGAGTTCAGGCAGCATCAGGAGCCTGCCGGTGTACTGGCCGCTGCTGTTGCGGCTTCTTTCTTCAGAGCGCGCGCGACCTCGGGTGGCATGTATTTCTCATCGTGTTTGGCAAGGACTTCATCGGCTACAAATACGCCATCGGCGCCAATGCGACCATGTGCGACGACGCCCTGTCCTTCGCGGAACAAGTCGGGCAGCACGCCGGAAAAACGCACCGGAAGATTGTGGCGAAAATCCGTCACCACGAAATTGATTTCCATGCTGCCGGGGAGGCGGCGTACGCTGCCCTTCGTCACCATACCGCCCAACCGAAAGCGCTCACCGCGCGGCGCCTCGCCCGCTGCCACCTGTGATGGATCAAAGAAAAACATCACATTGGCGCGCAGCGCTTTGAGTGTCAGACCGCCCGCCACGGCGACGCCCGCCAGCACACCGACCACCAGGATCAGACGGCGGCGCCGCGGCGTCATGGCGATTCACCTCGCATAGTCAGTCTTCGGCGCGCCGTGCTTGCGGCGCGCGCGAGCGCGCGGCGTGCCCAGATAATATTGAGCGCAATGATCGCCAGTGTCAGCACGTACGAGGGCCAGACGAAAAGCGCGTAGCCGCCCATGTGCAGAAAGTCATTCATCCTATCAAGGCCTCGCGTATCCAGTTTGCCGTACGTTCGCGATTCAAGATCTCAGCTCGCATGCGAACCAGGAGCAGCGCCGCAAATAATAATGTGAATCCGGCAAGCATCATAAGAAGAGGTACCAGCATCGCCGCGGGAATCTCGGGCCTCCCAAGCTTCATGACTGACGGCGCCTGATGCAGAGAGTTCCACCACGTCACCGAATAATGAATGATCGGCACGTTCACGATTCCGACGACCGCCAACAGGGCGCTGGCCCGATCGGCGCGCTGCACCTCATCGATCGCGGCACGCAACCCCATGTAGCCCAGATATAAAAAGAGCAGGATGAGCTCCGAGGTCAGGCGCGGATCCCACTCCCAGTACGTGCCCCACATCTTGCGGCCCCACAAAGATCCCGTGACCAGGGCTGCGACCGTGAACGACGCGCCGATCGCTGCGCAGCTTGCCGCCACAGCATGCGCAACCTTCATACGCCAGATGAGACCCACGGCGGCTGAAACCGCCATGGTCGTATACACCATGAGCGACATCCAGGCACTGGGGGCGTGGACATATATGATCCGAAAGTCATCGCCCTGCTGATAGTCGGGCGGCGCCAGCACCAGGCCACCGTATAGCCCGCCTGCGATCAATACGCCCGCCGGCCAAGCAAACCAAGGCGTCAGACGTGACGCGAGGGCATAGGCACAGGGTGGCGAGGCAAGCCGGTGAAACCAAGTCCAGCTCATTGATCCCCTCTACTCAAGACTAATCCGTACAGCCGCCGCGGTTGCAAGTGGCGCGAGCGTCACGCCGAGGACCACCATCGCCGCCAAAAGATAAAGCGGCGCAGCATAGCTTGCTCCGCGCACGGCAAGATCCGTCGCCTGGGCTCCGAAAATCAGGACCGGCATGGCGAGCGGCAAAGTCAGAAGGGTCAAGAGCACGCCGCTTCTGCGAATTCCGAGAGTCAGCGCGGCGCCGATCGCACCGATCAGACTTAAGGCGAGCGTGCCGAGCGCAATTGGAGCCATGATTCCTGTCAAAGCTGCATACGGCACCCCGAGCGCAAGCCCGGCAAGCGGCGCCATCACTGCAAGTGGCACGCCGGTCAGAAGCCAGTGCGCAGCAGTTTTGGCAAAGACGAGCCAAGTCAGCGACTGCCCCGACAGGGCGTACTGTTCTAGTGTACCGTCGTGAGCATCGTCCCGGAACAGGAACTCAAGTGCGAGAAGTGACGCCAAGAGCGCCGCAACCCACAGGACCCCGGCGGCTATCTCGCGCAGGCGTGCGAGCTCAGGCGAGATTGCCAAGGGGAAAAGGGTAGTAACGATTGCAAAGAAAGCCAGTGGCTGCACGAGCTGGCCGCGCTTGCGAAACGCAAGCTTCAAATCCCGCACGAGTACGAGGCGCGCCGCGCTGAGGGCGGAGGACTTCACCGGGACGACAGTTCGAGCCGTTGCGTTGCAACGCTCTTAAGATTTAATTCGTGGTGGAGCGCCGCGATCACAAGGCCACCAGCGGTCACGTGCTCTTCGATGAGATTACTGACCAGGCGTTGTCCGTCGACGTCGAGATTTGTCGCCGGTTCGTCAAGGAGCCACAACGGTGCAGCGAACAGCACGACGCCCGCGATCGCGACGCGCCTTTTCTGGCCGGCCGACAAAGTCCGCGCTGGCTGCTCCGACCAGCCGCCGGCGCCAACGCGAATGAGAGCCGCATCAAGCTCCGATGTCGTAAAGGTGCGGCGCATGCCAACCCAATAGCGCAGATTCTCGCGTGCGGAAAGGTCACCTTTGAGCGGCGGCTCGTGTCCAAGATAGACGAGCTCCGAGTGAAACTGCGGCAGGTCCTGCCGCACGTTTTGCTCGCCCCAGAGGATGCGTCCCTCCTCGGGGTGCACAAGTCCGCACAGGGTGCGCAACAGACTTGTCTTGCCGCTGCCGTTGGCGCCCGTAACGACGAGCATCTCGCCCGGGCTGACGCAAAGGTCGATGCCGCAAAGGACATGGTTGACACCGCGCCAGAGATGCAGTTGTTCGGCCTTGATGCTTCGTCGGGACATGAACCCCCACACGGCGAAAGACTGCTGGGAGTCTCGCAAATTCAGCGGCTTAGCGCCATGGACCGAAGTGTCTTCAGTCAGCGTCAGTAGGGCGATAATCTGTAGAATCGCACC
>DATCBZ010000090.1:0-4592 GCA_036511555.1 Steroidobacteraceae bacterium | reverse complement strand
TGTCCGCCTGGTGACCCGGAATGATGTCGCCGTAAAGTCGTTTGCCTTCTTCGCCGAACCAATCGATGAACGCGGCGGCGTAGGCGATCTCGCCGCGCGCTTCGGCGAAGGGTTTGCCCTGTTCAGCGGTCATGATGCGCGCCAGATCATCCTGATTCGCGAGCATCAGGTCGTACCATCGACGCAGAATGACGGCGCGCTCCTGCGCACTCTTTTTAGCCCAGGCAGGCAGAGCGGCGGCTGCCGCCTCGATGGCGCTGCGCGTTTCCGCTGCGCCCATGTTCGGCACCGTGCCGAGCTTCTTTCCGCTCGCCGGATTGAGAACGTCGCGCGTCGCGCCGCTCGCAGCGTTGGTCCAGGCGCCCGCGACGTAGGCCTGCATACGCAAAAGCCCGGCGTCTTTCAGCTCGAGCGCCATTACGCCTCGGCGCGTGCCACGTGCTTGGCAAAGAAGGCGAGCGAACGCTCGCGTGCAAGTTTTGCACTGGCAGGATCGTAGGCGCCACGGTCGTCGCAGTTGAAGCCATGGTCGGCTGGATAGGTGTAAAACTCGCCCTTGGGATCTGCCGCTTTGATTTTTTCGATGTCGCTCGGCGAAATGTGCTTATCGAGTTCGCCGAAGTGGTACATGACCGGATGCTGCGGATGCTTCTCCAGTTCCTTCGTGATGCTGCCGCCGTAGTACGCCACCGCGCAGGCGATCGGCAGGTCGCAGGCGGCCACATACGCCATCGTGCCACCCCAACAATAACCGACTACGCCGACGCGGCCGGCGTGCTTCACGACGGCGATCGCGGCCGACAAGTCGGCGATGATCTGCTCGCGCCGCAGCTGTTTGACGTAGCCTTGCCCTTCCTGCATGCCGGCCACGGTGTAGCCAAGCTCAATTCCACGGCGCACGCGATCGAAGAGGGCCGGAGCAATGGCCACGTAACCGTCGGCCGCATAGGCGTCAGTGACTCTTCGGATGTGAGCATTGACGCCAAATATTTCTTGGATAACAACGATAGCGCCGCGCGCGCGGCCGGGCGGTGCGGCCAGCCACGTTTGGAATTCGTGGCCGTCGCGCGCCATGATGGTGTTGAATTCGCTCATAAGCTCGTGACCGTCCCGTGCGTGTCTAGGGGTTGGCCCGGCTCAACACCACTTCCTGGTCGAGGGCGCCGAAAATGCTGGCGCCGCTTGCGGCAAGCATTTCGATGCGAACGCGATCGCCGAACTTGAGAAAGGGCGTGCGGGCAGCGCCATACTTTAACACTTCAAGGGTGCGTCGCTCAGCAAGGCACGAGCAGCCGAGCTCGGGATCGCGGTTGGCGACCGTGCCGGAACCGAGCACCGTTCCGGCGCCGAGCCGTCGCGTGCGTGCGGCGTGCGCCAATAGCTCGTAGAAGCTGAAGTTCATGTCTACGCCTGCGTTTGGGCGACCCAGCAGCTCAGCGTTGATGCGACTGACCAGAGGCAGGTGCAGTTTGCCCTCATGCCAAGCATCCCCAAGCTCATCCGGCGTTGCGGCAATGGCTGAAAACGCGGTTGCCGGCTTCGACTGCAGAAAGCCAAAATTCTTGGCAAGCTCGCCCGGAATGAGATTCCTCAGGCTCCAATCGTTGACGAGCACGATGAGCTTGACGTGACTCACGGCGGTATCCGGCGTGACGCCGAACGGCACGTCATCCGTTATGACTGCAACTTCCGCCTCCAGATCAATTCCCTGCGCCTCGTTTGCGAACTCGGCCGCATCGCGTGGACCTAAAAACGCGTCCGAACCGCCCTGATACATCAGCGGATCGGTGCGAAAGGACGCTGGCATTTCAGCGCCACGCGCTTTTCGGACAAGCTCGACATGATGCAGGTAGGCGCTGCCGTCGAGCCATTGATAGGCGCGCGGCAGAGGCGCCGCGCACGCGCATGCGTCGAAGAGTTGCGCCTCTGCCGGCCGTGCCGACTCGAGCTTTGCGGCCGCTGCCCGCAACGCAGGCTCGGTCTCATCCCAGTTGTCGAGCGCCGCCTGCATGGTCGCGGCGATATGCGGTACCGGCATGCAGAGCGTCAGGGCACGGTTCACGAGGATCAATTGGCCATCGCGCTGCGCACTCTTGAGGCTTGCAAGTTTCATTTGTCGGTGCGCCAACTGTCGACGTAGCCAGCCCATTCGACCTTGCTCGCGGCCGGGCCGATGTCGAGTGCATCGCGGGCATCGATCATCACGGCAAACTCGTCGGTTGCGCTCTTCGGCTGCTTGAGCACGTTCGCGAGAGCCTTGGGGTGCGGGCCGTGCGTGAAGCCACACGGATGCAGCGTCATCATGCCCGGATGGATATTGTCGCGCGAGAAGAAATTGCCGGCGTGATAGAAGATCACCTCGTCGTAGTCGTCATTGTTATGGAAAAACGGCACCTTGATCGCGCCGGGATCGGATTCGAACGGCCGCGGTACAAAGGTGCATATCACGAAACGATCGGCGACGAAGGTCGTGTGCGCCGAAGGCGGCAGGTGGTAGCGATGACTCATGAGCGGGCGGATGTCGCGCACATTGATGCGCGCAGCCATGAGATCGCCGTGCCAGCCGACGACGTCGAGCGGATTGAATGGATAGGTGATAGTGGAGATTGCGCCGCGGCGCTTCACGCGTACCTGCCAGCGCGCTGCATCGCTTTGTTGCGCGCGAAAGGCGTCGTCAATTTCCGGCACATCGAGCATTGCCGCATCAAAGAGCGCATGCGGGCCAACGAGGCCTTTCTCGGGCAGGCGGTAGCTTCCCTGCGTCGCCTCAATGAGAAGAGCCGCGAACGGTTCGTGCGCCTCGATGCGCCACATCGTGCCGCGCGGCAGCAGGATGTAATCGCCGGCGCTGAAGCTTAAGTGGCCGAAGTCGCAGAAGAGCTCGCCATTGCCGCTGTGAATGAAGAGCATTTCATCGCCGTCACCATTGCGTACCAGATGATCCATGCTGCCTGCGGCGCTCTTCCAGAAGCGCATCCGCAACGCAGCATTGCCGAGGATCTCGGCGGCGTCCCACGGGGCGGGTGTGGCTTGCGCGGACAGTGCAACGAGATCAAAGGCGTGCGGCCGCAGCGGTCCTTCAAACTGCACCCAGCCGGTGGGCGGGTGGCGGTGATAAAGATGCGCCGCCGGGCCAAAGAAGCCGTCCTTGCTCATTTCGCGTTCGAAGGTGCCGGGCGGCAGGTCGGCGTGTGCCTGGCGCGAGGCGGTTCCGGCGACGCGGGGATAGCTTATGTAGCGCTTCATGATTTGGGCCTCGTGCGAACCGTCGCTTCAATTTAGTTTCATCTGAAACTAATGGCAAGCTTGATCATCCCTGGGTTGAATGCGCGCACAAAATGCCAGGCTCTAAGGCGTAGTGTATGTTGCAGGCTGCGTGTGTCTACTATTGGAGGCCGATCTTTCTGCTGGCGCATCCGATCATTGAGACCTAGCCGATGACGCAGCGGTTGCGACCGGCTTCCTTGGCTTGATAGAGCGCGCGATCGGCGCGGTCAAAGGCGATGTCAGCAGTATCCTCGGCGATGAAGTTGGTGATACCGCAGGATGCGGTAATGGTCACGGGCTTGTCGTGAAAGTGAAAGCCGAGCTGCGATATTTCGATGCGGATTTTGTCTGCTACATCGTAGGCCTCGGCTGGCGAAGAACCCACCAGCAACATCACGAATTCCTCGCCGCCGTAGCGTGCAACGAAATCGGTCTCGCGCACGTGTTTGGCGAGCTGCTGGCCGAAGATGCGCAGCACACGGTCGCCGGCTTTGTGGCCATAGGCGTCGTTGATCGTCTTGAAACGATCAATGTCCCAGGCGAGGATGGCGACGGTGCGGCCGAACCTCTTCCAACGCCGAAACTCCTGATCCATCCGGCCGTCGTAGGCGGCGCGGTTTGGAATGCCGGTGAGCGCGTCGATCATTGAGAGCCGGTGTTCTTCCTGCAGGCTCGCGTGCAACGAGTGACTCTCGCGCTCCAGCTCCCTGATGCGCGAGCGCATGCGCCCGACGCGTTCGCGGTAAGTCTTGATGCGCGAATCTTCGCGATCGCGAAATTCGCGCAGATGGCCGTTGATGGCATCGAGTCGCAAGCCCACCTGGTCGCGCAGCGCCGATAGATCGAGCGCCCGCATGACGTCGGTCTTCAACTCCTCAACCTCGCCGCTCACCAGAAGATTGAGCTTGGCGGTGTCATCCTGCGCCGCCTTTTGTTCTTCGACGTCGCCGGCCAGGTGCGCGGCTATTTCATCCAGGCGCGAGGTCATCTGCTGCAGGAGATGCTCAAGCTCCGCCTTTTCACGCTGCGCCGTCGTGCGCTGTTCGCTTGCCAAGCGCGTCACGCGCTCAAGGAGATTGCCAAGCTCGGCTGTGCCTAACGTATCGGGTGATTCGGCGCGCAACTGCGCAATGATTGGCCGCAGTTCAGGCAACTGGCCTAAGCGGTCGAGAATGGACAGAGCGCTATCGGCTTCGGCACTCGGCACGGTCTGCGGCTCAGCGGCAGGCCTCGCGCCTTGGCCCTGGACGTCAAGCACGGCAACGGCCTGCGACAACGGCTCGAGCAGATTCTCCAGCCCCTGCGGATCGATTCCTTTGCGCACC
>DATCBZ010000089.1:0-2730 GCA_036511555.1 Steroidobacteraceae bacterium | reverse complement strand
CGGCCTCGGCGCGCTCGCGGTCGACGTTGACTGCAATCACCACCAGTCCGTCCTTTCCGAGTTCGTCCTGCAGGCGGTTCATCCAGGGAAACGACTCCCGGCACGGAACGCACCAGGAGGCCCAAAAATCCAAATACACGACCTGGCCCTTGAACGCAGCCAGGTCGAGCAGGTCACCGGCGCTGCGCGCAATTGCAGGCGGCGACGTGGCAATGAGGAGCAGCAGCGCCGCCGCGAGCGCTATGAGCGCATGCATGCGCCCGCCACATGCATGGCGCCGTGCTGCGCAGCTTCGCTGAGGCGCGCTAGAATTTCTTGCCGATGCCGACATAGATCCCGTGCGGCATGATGCGCAGAATATAGGGCGAATCCAGGTTTCTGTGCATGAGCCATCCCGCCGTAGTGCCGATCGCGTAACCGGCGATGACGTCCGATTGCCAATGAGCTTGAACTTTCATGCGCGCGATGCCGTCGTAGATGGGCAGTGCCTCAAGCGCATAGGTGAGGGGGTGATCGGGACCGTATTCGAGTACGAACGGCGTGACGATCGAGCTGACCTCGGTCACCTCCCCGCTCGGAAAGCTCTCGTTGCCGTGGCCTTTGAACCACAGATTCGGATCGCCGTTGCTCGCGTTGGGCCGCACGCGTGAGAAGGCGTACTTCATGGCAAAGGCTACGATGCCCGAGGCCGCCGAGGCATCCACTGACTGCCAACTCGTGCGGCCGAAGCGTGTTTCCCCGCCCTCCCACAGTGCCCCGACCACTTCAGCGCCAATCAGCCCGTACTCGAGTACTTCCTGGTTGCTACGCTTCCAAATGCCGCTGTTGTCATAGGCCCACTCGTGATCGATGCCAAATGGACCCCCGCCGGCAAGGCACGCAGTTACCTTTGGGAGCAGGAGCAGCGACACGACCCACGCGGCTCGCGCCGAGGGCTTGCCGCCGAGGCGCAGAGGTGTCGTAACTTGAACTTGCATGGCGAGGCGCAGAATAGAGGACGCATGCTTAAGGCGGACTTAAGCGGACGCGTGCTGAAATCGCGCCACAGGTGAAGGGAAAAGCGCTCATGCGGATTCTGCTGGTAGAGGACGACGATATGCTCGGCGAGGCAGTTCGGGATGCACTGCGCCAGGAGAGCTATGTCGTCGATTGGGTGCGGGATGGGAGCGCTGCGTTGGCAGCGCTATCGGCGGTAGCTTTCAGCGCCCTGGTGCTCGATTTGGGTCTGCCGAGAGGAGACGGGCTCAGCGTGCTGCGTTGGCTACGGCAGGGCGGACAAACCACACCGGTCGTCATTGTGACCGCGCGGGATCGCGTCACCGACCGCATCACGGGCTTGGATGCCGGCGCAGACGACTACCTGATCAAACCTTTCGACATCGATGAGCTTTCCGCACGGCTGCGCGCCATAACTCGCCGCGTGATCGGCTGCGCCGAGTCCATGCTCACCGTGGGTGACGTGATGCTCGACCTGCGCCAGCGACTCGTCACCTACCGCGGCGAGCCGGCAGCATTGACCGCACGTGAGTACGCGGTAGTTGAATTGCTGATGCGCAAGGCAGGCTGCTTGGCTTCGCGCGCCGAGATAGAGGAGGAGCTGTATGGATTCGATGATGATATCGCCAGCAACGCGATCGAGGTCCACATTCACAACCTGCGGCGCAAGCTCGGTCCGCTCTTCATCACCAACGTCAAAGGACGCGGTTATCGCGTCGACAATGGCCGCTAGAGCCGTGCGGCCGTGGTCATTGCGCCGGCGCATGGCGATCGCCATCGCAGTCGCGGCCTGCGTGGTGTTTCTGATTCTGGGATTCCTCGTTTATCGCGCGGTGGCCAGCAGTACGGCTGCGCAGTTTGACGAGACGCTGCAGCAGCAGGCGGCGCTCGCCTTGCGCTACGCAGATCATGAGTACGAGGAAGGCGAGAGCGTGGTCCCACGCCCGCTCGCCGCGACCGCCCGGGCAATGCCATTCGACGTCGTCTACCAGATCACGACCGGCGCAAATCAACTCCTCTACCGCTCGCCGGGCTCACCGCAAGCGCCTCTCGCTATCGGGAGCGGGCGGGGCTACTCCAACGCGGTCCTCGACGGACGCTCCTGGCGCGTGTACTCGCTGAGTTCCGACACTACCCACCTGGTGATCCACACCGCCGAGCCGCTCGAATACCGCGATGCGGCGCTGTCGCGCACGCTGCACGCGGTGGCTCTGCCGCTGCTCTTTGCGCTGGTGCTGCTGACCGTGCTGATTGGTGTGGTGACGGAGCGTGCCTTCCGGCCGGTGCGCCGCATGGCGGCGGACTTGGCCGGCCGCGGTGCCGATGATCTCTCCGCGGTGAACACAGCGGAGATGCCGGTGGAGACGTATGCGCTCGGGGTTGCGCTCAATGGCTTGCTGGCCCGGCACGCGGAAGTCCTAGCGCGCGAGCGCCGCTTCACGGCCGATGCCGCACATGAGCTGCGCACCCCGCTCGCCGCACTGCGCGCACAGGCACAGGTCGCCGCGCGCGCCGCGACGCCCTCCGAGACGCGGCGCGCACTCGACAAGCTGCAAGCGAACATTGACCGCACTACGCACCTCATGACCCAGCTGTTGTCGCTGGCGCGCCTGGAACCGGGATCCTCCTTCAGTACCGGCCAGGCCACGCAGGCGAAAGTCGTGGTCGATCTGGTTCTGGAAGACTTGGCGCAGGCGGCGCGCGAGAAGCAGGTCGAGATCACGCTCGAGGGAT
>DATCBZ010000088.1:0-2294 GCA_036511555.1 Steroidobacteraceae bacterium | reverse complement strand
ACTGAGTAGACCCGCGTGCCGTTGTCGCGGCGCGCCACGCGCAGCAGCCCCTCGAAGTGCATTCGGTCTAAAAGGTGCGTCGTGGCGCGAGACGCACCGCCCCAGTAGTTCATCACTCGGCCGTGTGCGAAATGCGTGGCGGCGTCGCGCGGATGCACTTCCTCCCGATCCCCCGCGTAGGCGAGTAGGTCCGCCATTCGTTTTCGAGTACGCAAGTCGAGCCGACCCCCGAGTGTTCGTGGATGCAGCAGGGCAACATGCCTATTCGGCAAGAAACCGTAATTGACGAAATAATCTTCTTCGATCGCGAGAGCCGGATAGCGGCGCTCAAGCTCGGCGACCCGGTAGCCGCGCACGCGGTGACGAAGAATTAAATCCTGCGCACGGGCGGGAGCCCGAATCGGATCAGCCTGCAGAAAGCCCAAGCGTTCAATGGCTCGCTGCAGCGTCGTCGGCACAAACAGTGAACGACCAACGGCGAACCGGCGCAAATCCACGAGTCCCGGTTTCGGTGGCATCGCGGACTACGCGCGCAGATAGAAGGCGACGCGCGGATCATGGATCCATACGCGCTTACGTCCGTCACGCTCTTCTTGGCGCAGGAGCTCAAGCTCCAACAGGCGGCTGAGCGCCTTGTGCACCGCCCCGCTTTCCTCGCCCAGCGCGCTCAAAGTCGCTTCCGAAAACGGCTGGGTCTGGGGATGAGTCGCAAAATGCCGCAACAGCCGCGCCTGCAATCCTGGCAGCGCCGACACCTTGGGAAGAAACAGCGGAATGGCGTGCGCGACCACCGAGCGCCAGCCAAATTCAATGTCCGCCGGTGCAATGGCACGGCCCTTTGCCTCCTGCACCCAGATCTCCGCAAGGGTTGCGATCAGATCCTCGGTGATGCCTTCGGTCAACTCGAACAACCGCAGCATCGCGGCCGCTTCGATCACCCGCTTTTGCGTTCGAAATATCGCCCCTGCCCAGCGGCTGAGCTGCTCGCGCGTAAACGCCTGCAGCGAGTACTGCAGCCGAATGCCCTTAAAGAACGCAGCACCGGAGGTTGCGAACAAAGGCGCAAGCAGATGCTCGGAGGAACCCGCCAGCACCGGAGTGACGTGCCGCGTCATCTGCAGCGCCGCGCGCAGGCTGCGGGTCGCTTTGCGGCCTTCATCCGGCAGCAGTGCCAGATCCTGAAACTCATCGATGAAGAGCACGGCGTTCTTACCGGCCACGCGGTGGTCGAAGGCGACGATGACATCGCCCCAGGAAACCGGATCCGCGTGCTCGGCGCGGCTGGTAGAGAGTTTGACCCCCACACCAGTGCCGGGGATTGTCGCCGATACTTCCGGCTTCAGGCGCGCGAAAAAGCCGTGCGACTCCTGCTGCAGGAAAAAAGCCCAGGCCCAGCGAAATCTCTCCAGGATGTCCGCATCGGAATTAACTCCCATAAGATCCACATGCAGAATCGGCCAGCCGGCCTGCACGCAGCCGGCAATCGCGGCAGAACTCTTGCCCATGCGCCGCTCGCCCACCATCAAGGTCCACAGCTGGCCGGCCACCGCCCGCCGCAATACTTCGGCAAGCTCCGGGCGCGGGCAAAACGCCTCCGGCGCGCTGTAGGCGCGGGAGATGTTGAGATCGAACGGATTGATCGGCGCGGCGGGCACGCGCTGCCTGAATTTTAACCTACCGGTAAAGTAGCTTACCCCCCGGGCTAAAATGATGCCAGTAGCAGCGCCTGCACAGCTGCCCGCAGGCTCAACGCCAAGCCGCTGCGCGAATCAGCGCGTCTTCTGCCCGAGTGGCAGCGCAGCAAGCTCGCCTTGCGCGTTCGGCACGATCTGGTAGCTATTGCCGTCCTTGCACGTCACGAGGTAGTCGCGCTCGGCCTGAGTACTGATGTGCACGATCTTGCCGCAAGGCAAATTCTGCGCAGCGAGCAGCGCCGCTAATTCCTTGTCAAGTGCTGCCTGATCGGCGGCCAGCGCCGGCGTCGCAAAAAGCGGCACAGCAAGCAGCACCACGGTGCAGAACGGCAAATATTTCCTCACAACTCCTCCCAATCGACACCACAAAGCTCATCAGCGCTTGAAGACATTGAAGAGCCACTGGCCGAGATAACCGAGCACGGGCGGCAGCAGTACCCCCGGGATGAAACGCGCGAGTGTCAATGGCCAGCCCAAAAGCGGCGCCTCATAGGTGAACATGCGTATTGGGCTTACGAGCGTCTTCGCCGTCAGGAGCGCAATTACCGGACCCGGTTCGGCGCCGGTCCGGATGAGATTGGCCGCAATGGGAAAGAGCAT
>DATCBZ010000087.1:0-6577 GCA_036511555.1 Steroidobacteraceae bacterium | reverse complement strand
CGCGGCCGCGATCCGGAATTGGGCGAGGCTGCCGAGAGCCTGCGTGCATGGACCGGCGAGGCGGCGGTTGAGCATGTGTTTCTCCTCGCCTGCGGCTTAAATTCCGCACAGGCGGGCGAGCATGAAATCACTGCGCAGTTGCGCGCGGCGTGGGACTTGGCCCGCGTAACCCAGGTGTGCGGACCGACGCTCAATCGGCTGCTGAGCGAGGCTTTGTCGATGGCGAGTCGCGTGCAGCGCCTGAGCGCTGCGGCGCGTCCGCCATCGCTTGCGGATCTGGCATCCGAACGGGTGCTTGCGCACTTGAGCGGCCGGCGCGAGCCGGTGGCCTTGGTGGGCGTTTCGCCCATGACGCGGCGGTGCGGCCAATTGCTGCGTGACGCGGATGTGCCGCTCGTGATCGTCAACCGTTCGGCCGCTGCCGCCGCAGAATGGGCGCGGTCGGTTGATGCACGCTGCCTCTCGCTTGACGAATTTCGCACCTCGCCACCTTCCGTCGCAGCGCTAGTGCTCGCGGCCGCCGCATCCGAAGCGGTGCTCGCTGAAACAGCGCTCACTGCGATTGCGCGCGCGGCGCCAAGCGCGCCGCTGATCATCGATTTTGGCGTGCCGCCCAATGTTGAGCCTGCCGCGGCGCAGGCGGCGGGCCTTCCGCGCATCGGCATGAACGAGCTCATTGATGCGACCCGTGAGCAGCGCCTGTCACAACTTGTGCGCTTGGCTCCGGTGCGCGCCGCGATTGACGACAGGCTTGCACGCCTGCGCAGCGAACTTGCAACCCGCGCGATCGGCCGCCGGCTTTCCGAACTGCGCGATTCCTTTGAAGGCATCGCAGCCTCCCAGATGCAGCAGCTTCTGGGTGAGCAGTTGCGCGACCTCAATGCCACGCAGCAGGAAGTGCTGCGGCGTTTTGCGACGACGCTCGCGCGGCGTCTTGCGCACCTGCCGCTCGCCGGGATAAGAGCGGCGGCCGAACATGCAAACGCCGATACTGTCGATGCCTTCTTTCGCGCGGCCCGACTGCAGCGGGCGCTGCGGGCCAATGATTTGGACAATGGGAAAAGCAATTCATGAATGATACGAATGCGCGCATGGGAATGAGCGGCGTGCGCTCGAACGAGCTCTACGAACGGGCCGTGCGCGTGATACCGGGCGGCGTGAACTCACCGGTGCGGGCGTTTCGCGCGGTCGGCGGCACGCCGCTCTTCATTGAGCGCGGTGCGGGTCAGTATCTGTTTGATGTTGACGGCCGGCGCTACCTCGACCTCGTCAACTCCTGGGGTGCGCTCATTCTCGGCCATGCCCATCCGGAAGTAGTTGCCGCGATGACTGCGGCCTGCCGGCATGGCACGACGTTTGGCGCGCCGTGCCCCGCCGAAGTTGAATTGGCGGAGCGCATCATTGCCTCCTACCCGAGCCTCGAGCAGGTGCGCTTCGTCTCCTCAGGCACTGAGGCCGTGATGAGCGCGATCCGTGTGGCTCGCGCTGCGACCCAGCGCGATCTCATCGTCAAATTCTCGGGCTGCTATCACGGCCACGCCGATCATTTGCTGGTGGCGGCAGGCTCGGGCCTCGCAACCTTTGGGCGGCCATCCTCCGCAGGCGTGCCGGCCGCTTTCGTCGCGGCAACGCGGGTGCTGCCGCTTGATGACGAGGAGGCGCTGCGCGCGCTGTTTGCGGCTGAGGGCGATCGCATTGCCGCGGTCATTATCGAGCCCACGCCTGCGAACCACGGCCTGCTTATGCAGCAGCGCGCATTTCTGCAATTACTGCGCGAGCTCACGAGCCGTCACGGCGCGCTCCTCATATTTGATGAGGTGATTTCAGGATTTCGTCTGGCGCGCGGCGGTGTCGCCGAGTTGACTGGAATCATCCCGGACATGGCAACGTTCGGCAAAGTGATCGGCGGCGGCATGCCGGTCGGCGCTTTCGGCGGCCGACGCGCCGTGATGTCGCATTTGGCGCCCGATGGCGACGCCTATCAGGCCGGAACTCTGTCGGGCAATCCCGTTGCCATGGCGGCGGGGGTGGCGACGCTGGATCTTCTGACGTCGACCGCTGTTTGGGAGCGGCTCGAGAAATTGGGGACGTCACTTGATGCGCTGCTCGCACCGATTCTCGCCGCGGCGCCGTTTCCGGTGCGGCTGGTACGCGCAGGCTCGCTCTTCTGGCTGTCGCTGCACGAGGGCGCCGCCCCGCGCCAGGCCGCGACACTGTCCGCAAGCGCAATCGCGCGCTTCGGCGCGCTGTTTCACGCCATGCTGGCGCGCGGGGTTTACCTTCCGCCTTCGGCGTACGAAGTGTGCTTCCTCTCGACAAGCTTTGGTCAGAAGGATCTGCAGTACTTCGCCACGGCGCTGCAGGAGTCGCTCGGCGTCGCAGCGCAACTGCCATGAAGACCACAAGAGTTTTTCAGATCACAGCGCTCCTGCTGGTCGTCGTGTCTGTTATCCAGGTGGGCTGGTGGCTCTATGACCAGCAGGACTACAGCACGCAGAAGCTGAACGCCGCGCGCCTTTCCTATGCACGTGAGGTTGCCGCCGCGCAGGCGCTGCTCGAAGCCGGAACGCCAATGGCGCGGGTACAGGAGCTTCTGCCGGAAGTTGCGATCGTGAACGATCGCGCCGACTTTGCGACAGCTATCGATGCGGCGCTGGTGTCGGAGCGCCATCGGCGCATCAATCAATACGCGTGGGAAAGCGGCTTCTTCCTCTTGGCATTGGCATTGTGCGTCGGGGTCATCTCGCGCGCTTTGCGCGCCGAGGCGAAAGTGCTGCAGGAGCAGGACAGCTTCCTTGCGCTCGTGTCGCATCAGTTCAAGACGCCACTTGCGAGTTTGCAGCTGTCGATTGAAACCATGGCTAAGCGCTCGCTGTCGGCGGAGCAGGCGCGCACCTTGAACGAACGCATGTTGTCGGACCTTGCGCGCATGGAATCGATGGTATCGCGCATCCTCGATAGCGTGCGGCTCGAGCGAGGCCGGTTGGATTTGAAACCCGAAGCGGTGGAACTCGCGACCGCAGTCGGCCGCGTCGTGGCGCAGTTCGAAGAGCGCGCGCATCAGGAGCACATCGCGCTTACGGCCGACGTGCCGCGCGGCTTGTCGGTGCTTGCCGATCCACTCGCGGTAGACGTCGTCGTGCGCAATATTCTGGAAAACGCGCTTGCGGCTGTGGCCGCGGTGAGCGGCGGCACGGTGCGTGTGGCGGCGCGGGCCATGGATACCGAGGTTGAGCTTTCTATACGCGACAGCGGCGTCGGCTTTCGCGCCACGGACACGCAGCTTCTGTTCAAGAAGTTCTCGCGCTTGCATCCCGGCGGCGGCAGCAGCTATTACGGTACGGGCCTTGGACTCTTCATCGTGCGGCGCATGATGCAGCTGACCGGTGGGCGCGTCAGCGCGACGAGCGCTGGCGTCGGCAAGGGCGCGCTCTTTTTGCTGTCGTGGCCGGCCGCGCCCAAACAGACGGTGTGAGCTCGATGCCGACAACTGCTGTGCGCACGCTGGTCGTGGAGGATGACCCGCACTTGGCCGCAGGTCTTACGGAGAATCTGCGCGCGGAAGGCTATGCAGTCGATGTCGCCGCCGACGGCAGGCTTGCGCTCGAGTGGCTGCGCGAGCATTCCTGCGAACTCGTCGTGCTCGATGTGATGTTGCCGCACGTTGATGGCTTCACCGTATGCCGTACGCTGCGCGCCGAGGGCAACAACACGCCGGTGCTCTTTTTGACGGCGCGCGGTGATCCGCAGGATCGCGTGCTCGGGCTCGAGGCAGGCGGAGATGACTACCTCGCCAAGCCCTTTCATCTGGATGAGTTTCTGCTGCGCGTGCGCGCGATCTTGCGCCGCTGGGAGTGGTATCGCACTGCATCGTCGACGCCGGCGAGCGCGGTACTGCGCTTCGGCGGCAATGAAGTTGATTTCCGCGCGTTTCGCGCCCGCTCCTGGAACGGCGCGGCGCAGGAACTCACCGAGAAAGAAGCCATGATCCTAAAAGTACTGGCAGAACATCCCGGAGAGATTGTGTCGCGCGAGGATCTGCTCGAGCGCGTGTGGGGGTATGACGTTTTTCCATCCACCCGTACGGTGGACAATTTCATCCTGCGCCTGCGCAAGCGCTTTGAACGCGATCCAGCAAATCCGATTCACTTTTTAACCGTGTGGGGAGTGGGTTACCGGTTCTTGATCGAGGGCGTGTCGTGACGTTGCGGGCCAGCTTGCGAATTGGCACGCGCGCCTCGGCGCTTGCGCTGTGGCAGGCGCGCCATGTTGCTGCTGCGATCGCTCATCAGAATGGCGCGCCGGCAATTGAGCTCGTGCACATCGCAACGGAGGGCGATCAGCGCACCGATGTGCCGTTGTGGACGGTAGGCGGCAAGGCATTCTTCACCAAGGAAATCGATCGCGCCTTGCTCGCGGGCAAGATCGACATTGCGGTGCATAGTTTGAAGGATCTGGCGACGCTCCTCGAAGCGGGCACGGAGCTCTGCGCGGTGCTCGCGCGCGAGAATCCAAGCGATGCGCTATTGACCCGGAGCGGCGCTCTGTTGCGCGAACTGCCAGCCGGTGCGCGGGTGGGTTCTAGCAGCTTAAGGCGCCGCGCGTTTCTCGCACACGCGCGCCCGGATCTCGTCCCGGTTGAGCTGCGCGGCAATGTGCCGACACGAGTGGAGCGTCTGCAAAGCGGCGCCTATGATGCGATTATTCTTGCGACCGCGGGGCTCGTGCGCCTGGGTCTTGACGATCGCATTACGGCGGAGCTTGCGCCGCGGCAGTTTCCGCCGGCCGTTTCGCAGGGGGCGATCGGTGTGTGCGCGCGCGCCGAGGATCTCAACACCAAACAGTGGCTCGCGGCGCTTGATGATCGTGCGGCGCGGCTTGCCACCACGGCAGAACGGGCGCTGCTGCGCAGCGTCGAGGGCGGCTGCCAGGTGCCGTTGGGCGCTCTTGCGATGCTCGTAGGCGATGAGCTGCATCTGCATGCGGCGGTCTGTGCGCTCGATGGTTCAACCATGTTGACAGCCGAAGCTCGCATGGCGGCCGATGCCGTCAACGCCGAGCTTCTGGGCGCGCGCGTCGCGCATGAACTTCTCGCGCAGGGAGCAAAGAGTCTCATGGCTGAGGTGCGCGCACTTGCCACGACGGTGACCGAGCCGTGAGCACGTCCGCCGCAGCTAAGAGTCACGTGGTCGTTACGCGCGCGGAGTCACGCGATGGGCCATTGAGTGCGCAGCTGCGCAAGCTCGGCCTCGAGGTCTTACTGTGGCCGGCCGTGAGCGTCACTCCCGCGCGCGGCCCGGCGCTGGAAGAGGCGCTTGCTCGAATCGACGAATTTGACTGGGTCGTATTCGCAAGCCGCGCCGCCGTCAGCGCCGTGATTGAGTCCTGTGCGCAGCTGCCGAGCGCTGTGCGCGTAGCCGCGATCGGCCGCGCCACGGCGCAGGTGCTGCGCGGCCGCGGCTTTCGCGTCGATCTCATGCCCAATGAGGCGAGCGCTGCAGCTCTCGTCAATGCGTTCGCAACGGTGGGTTGTGCCGGAGCGCGGATTTTATTTCCCGCAAGCTCGCGCGCCTTGCCAACCATTACGCAGGGACTGACGCAGCTTGGCGCCGAAGTCGAACAGGTAGAGGCTTATCGAACCGAAGCTGCGGCGCTCGATGTCGGCAATTGCCGCGCGTGGATCGAACGCGAGGCGATTGCTGCCGTCACATTTGCAAGTCCATCGGCGGTAGAGGAGCTTGAGCGGGCGCTTGGTGCAGGCGACTTTGCGCGGCTCCTCAGTCACGCGGCTGTCATTGCGATCGGCCCGACGACGGCGCTCGCGCTCGCCGCGCGCGGCAATACCGCGGTGCTGGCCGAGTCGGCAACACTTACCGGGCTTGCCAATACAACTTCGCGATTACTGCAAACGAGGTTTTAGAGATGGGACACCCCCTGCAAAGACCGCGACGCCTGCGCCAGTCCGATAGCTGGCGGCGCATGGTGCGCGAAACGCGTTTGACGGGCGATGGGCTCATCTATCCGCTCTTCATCGTGCCTGGAGTAGGAGTGCGCCATCCGGTTGCGAGCATGCCGGGAATCAGCCAACTCTCTGTCGACGAGGCGGTGCAGGAGGCAAAGATGACGCTGGAGGCGGGCGTTCCGGCCATCATCCTGTTTGCTGCGCCCGCCGAGAAGGACAGTTACGCGCGTGCCGCGCTTGATCCGGACGGACTTGTGCCGCGAGCGATTGCGGCGATCAAAAAAGCCTGTCCCACGCTTCTCGTTTGGACCGATGTGTGTCTTTGTGGGGCCACCGACCACGGCCATTGTGGCCATGTCCTGCCCTCGGGCGAAATCGACAACGATTCATCGGTTGAGACTCTGGCAAAAGTCGCTCTCAACTACGCGCGCGCCGGTGCCGATGCGGTTGCGCCCTCGGACATGATGGATGGCCGCGTGCTTGCTATCCGTAAGCTCCTGGACGGCTCCGGATATGTGAATACGCCAATCGTTGCGTATGCCGCGAAATATGCGTCTGCCTACTACGGCCCTTTCCGGGAAGCGGCGCAGTCGGCGCCCGCCTTCGGTGATCGCC
>DATCBZ010000086.1:0-2718 GCA_036511555.1 Steroidobacteraceae bacterium | reverse complement strand
GCCTGAGCGGCGCACGAGCCTCGGCATCCTTCGCGGCGACAATGCAGATACGAAGCCGCGCGCCGTGCTGTTGCGAGGGCAGTTGCGCGCACAGGCACGTGAACGCGACCTATTGATCCTGACGAAGGCCAACTCAATCTCGAGCGTGCACCGCGCGACTTACCTCGACTATGTAGGAGTAAAGAGTTTTGGCGCACGTGGCGAGGTCTGCGGTGAGCATCGTTTTCTTGGGCTTTGGACATCGACGGCCTACAGCTTGAGTCCACGGGAAATTCCGGTACTGCGCAAAAAGGTTGAGCGCGTCATTGGCCATTTCGGCCTTGACCCCCAAAGTCACGACGCCAAAGCGGTGCTACACGTGCTCGAAACCTATCCGCGCGATGAACTCTTCCAAGCGCAGGTGCCGGACCTCATTCGCATCGCGCGCGGCGTCGTTAATCTCTACGAGCGGCGCACTGTGCGCTTGCTTGCACGACGTGATCCCTGGCAGCGTTTTTATTCTCTAATGATCTACGTGCCGCGTGATCGCTACAGTACCGAAGTGCGTCAGCGCATCGAGCAGATCGTGCTTGAGGGCTTCGGCGGCAGCAACGTCCAAACGCAAGTTCAGATATCCGACTCCAACCATGCGCGCCTGCATGTAGTGGTGCGCACGAACCCCGAGGACCGCCGCAAGGTGGATCTCGCAGCCATTGAAAAGCGCATCGCCGCGGCGGCAACGACCTGGACCGACCGGCTGCACGCCTTGCTCGCGGCGAAGTATGATGAAGCAGCGGTGCTTGCGCTCGCGCAGCGGTTCAGCAAAACATTCCCGCTCGCCTATGAGGAAGACGTTGCACCCGGCGATGCGCTCGATGACCTTATGGATCTTGAAGCGCTGCGCGCCGAGCCACACTCGCCGCGCTTGAACCTGTACCGGCCAGCGCAGCAAAACGCCGGCAGGCTGCACTTGAAGATCGTGAAGTTGGGCGAACCGGTGCCAATCTCAGATCTTCTGCCGATGCTCGAGAACTTCGGGTTGCGGGTCATCGCCGAACGGCCCTATGAGCTTACCTGGCCGGATGGCGGGGGCGCCTGGATCCAGGACTTCGAACTTGAGCACCGCGACGGCCTGCGCATCGACATCGCACGTATTGAGGCGACATTCAAAGAGGCCTTCTCGGCTGCCTGGCGCGGCGAGACTGAGAACGACGGTTTTAATCGCCTGCTGCTGGCAACCGGCCTTACAGCCCGCGAAATCGTCGTCCTACGCGCGTATTGCCGCTATCTCCTGCAAACCGGAGTGCCGTTCAGCCAGCTCTACATGGAACGCACGCTGGTCGCCAACGCCGGAATTGCAAAGAACCTCGTGCGGCTATTTGAACTCTACTTTGAGCCACGCGTTGCGGCGCGCGCGAGCGCTCGAGCAGATAAGCTCGTGGCTCTTATACGTTCCGGCTTTGATACCGTAACGAGCCTTGACGAAGATCGCATTCTGCGCGCCTATTTGAACGTCGTACGCGCAACCTTGCGTACAAATTTTTATCAGCTCGACAGCGCCGGGCGCCACAAGAGCTACGTATCCTTCAAGCTCGACCCGCAGAAGATTCCGGATCTGCCCCTACCGCGGCCCAAATTTGAAATCTTCGTCTACAGCCCGCGCGTCGAAGGCGTGCATCTGCGCATGGGGGATGTCGCTCGCGGCGGGATTCGGTGGTCGGACCGGCGCGAAGATTTCCGCACCGAAGTACTGGGCCTCATGAAGGCGCAGAACGTCAAGAACACTTTGATTGTGCCAGTCGGCGCCAAGGGCGGTTTTGTCGTCAAAAGGCCGCCGACGGGGTCGCGCGAGGATCTGCAGGCGGAAGTCGTCGCCTGCTATGCGACGCTAATCCGCGGCATGCTTGATCTCACCGACAACATCGTTGGCAATCGCATTGTGCCGCCGCTGCGCGTCGTACGGCGCGATGCCGACGATACCTATCTCGTCGTGGCGGCGGACAAAGGCACCGCAGCGTTTTCGGACATCGCCAACGCGATCTCGCAGGAGTACGGCTTTTGGCTCGGCGATGCTTTTGCCTCCGGTGGCTCGGCGGGCTACGACCACAAGAAGATGGGGATCACCTCGCGCGGCGCGTGGGAGTGCATAAAGCGGCATTTTCGCGAGCTCGGAGTCAATATTCAGACCGAGCCTTTCACCGCCATTGGCATCGGCGATATGTCGGGCGATGTCTTCGGCAACGCGATGCTGATGTCGCGCCATACAAAGCTCAAAGCCGCTTTTAACCACCAGCACATCTTTCTCGATCCAACCCCCGATGCGGCGTCGAGCTTCGACGAGCGGCAGCGTCTTTTCCTGCTGCCGCGCTCGAGTTGGGACGATTACGAGCGCCGCCGCATCTCGCGCGGCGGCAGCGTTTATCCCCGCGCGGCAAAATCGATCACGCTCTCGGCCGAGGCGCAAGCCATGCTCGGCATGACCGGCGCGACGGCGCCGCCGAACGAGATCGTGCGCGCCATTTTGCGCCTGCCTGTGGACCTCCTTTTGAATGGCGGCATCGGTACCTACGTTAAGGCGAGTAACGAGACCAACAGCGAGGTCGGTGACCGCAGCAATGATGCGGTACGCGTGAACGGCGCCGAGCTTGCCGTGCGCGTCGTCGGCGAAGGTGGCAACCTCGGCCTCTCGCAGCGCGGCCGCATCGAGTACGCGCTGCGCGGTGGGCGGCTCAATACCGA
>DATCBZ010000085.1:0-22341 GCA_036511555.1 Steroidobacteraceae bacterium | reverse complement strand
GATTCATCGCGCGGTCGGACATCTCCAGCACCGTTGTTTCAATGCCAAGTTCGCAGCAGGTGGCGGCGACCTCGAGGCCGATGTAGCCGCCGCCGACGATGACAAGGCGCCGCGCGCCCTTCAGATCGCGACTGATTGCGGCCACGTCCGCGAGTGCGCGCAAGAAATGCACGCCGGCCAACTGCACTCCCGGAACCGCAAGCGTTCGCGGCCGGCTGCCGGTTGCGAGCAAGAGCTCGTCATACGCAAGCGTTGTGCCGTCAGCCAAACGCACGCGTTGTGCGCTGCGATCAATTTCCATCGCGCGCTGACCCAAGCGCGCTTCAACCGCATGCTCCGCATAAAAATGGGCTGGGCGGATGAGGAGGCGCTCTTGGGTCAGCGCGCCGGCCAAGTATTTCTTGGATAGTGGCGGCCTCTGGTAAGGCCAGGAGTCTTCCTCTCCAACGAGCGCAATCGACCCGGTATATCCTTTGCGGCGCAGCGTATCGATAGCCTGTACGGCGGCCTGGCCCGCACCGACAATCAGGATTCTTGATGGCTGCATGGGTAGGGAGAATAGCGGCCCCGGTTCTAATGCACCAAGCCCAAGCAGTTTGGGCGCAGAACTGCGCTAGAATGGTGCAGCGCGCGGCAAGCGAACTCATGTTGTCGTGTTAAAGCCCGCTATTTATTGTCGGGCAGGGTGTGGCATGAAAGCTGCAAAATACCGCAGCCTGCCAGAACCTAACTTCGAAGTTCGACGGAGAACTCGTGCATGAAACTCGTCACCGCGATCATTAAGCCCTTCAAGCTGGATGACGTGCGCGCTGCGTTGTCCGATATCGGCGTCTCGGGCATGACCGTCACCGAAGTAAAAGGCTTCGGCCGGCAACGCGGTCACACGGAGCTGTACCGCGGCGCCGAATACGTCGTCGACTTCGTTCCCAAGACGCGTATTGAAGTTGCGGTACGCAACGATCTCCTCGATCAGGTCATCGACGCGATCATCAAGGCGGCAAAGACTGGTAAGGTCGGCGATGGTAAAATTTTCATCACCGACATTGGCCGCGTCATCCGCATCCGCACTGGGGAGACCGACGACGCGGCGCTCTGATGTGGCGCGTGTTTAGAAGATGAGCGAGGCCAAATCACTGCGCCGGGCAATCGATGAGATCGGCCTGGGACTCGCACGACGGCACATATTCCTCTGCACCGGCGGCAAGTGCGCCTCCGAAGAGCTGCAGCAAGAATCCTGGAAATTCTTGAAGCGGCGCCTGAAGGAGCTGGGTCTGGTCGCGCCGGCAGGCTCGGTCCTGCGCACCAAGGCCGACTGCCTGCGTGTGTGTGTCGCCGGTCCGATCGCCGTCGTCTATCCGGAAGGCACCTGGTATCGAGACTGCACGCCCGAGAATCTCGAGCGCATCATTCAAGAACACCTCATTGGCGGCCGCGCGGTGCGCGACCTTGCCATTGCCACGGCGCCGCTGCCCGGTTAATCAGCGCACGATTCGCAGAGCACGGGCGCTCCTGCCCATTCCCAGCGCGCCGCTTCGCGCCACCTCCAGAATCTGCGCTTGGCGCGCCAGGTCGGCGACGAATGCGGTGACTTCCGCCTCACTTGCGGTGAGTTCGACCACGAAGCCGTCTGGCGCCGGATCCAAGACCCGGCCCCCGGTGCGCACCACGTAGCCGCGTACCGCATCGCTTTGCCCGGTGCGGACTTTCAATTTCAACAGCACGAGCTCGCGCTCCAAATGCTCACCCAACGTCATGTCTTCGACGCTCACCACGTCGACCAGCTTGTTGAGGTGACTTACGATCTGCTGAATTACCGCCTCCGATCCTTTCGTCACGAGCGTGATCCGGGAAACCGTGGCGTTCTCGGTGGGCGCCACCGATAACGATTCGATGTTGTAGCCACGGGTAGAAAATAGGCCCGCCACCCGGGAGAGGGCGCCCGCTTCGTTTTGCAGCAATATGGCGATGATGTGACGCATGGAAGGCCGCCGGTAACGGATGTAGCTGAAGAATAAAGGATCGGGCCACAGCGCGCTGCCGCGTGCTCGTCGCGCCGGCTTGCACGGCGCCTTTAAGCTGCTAGTCTTCAAGAGGCTATCCCCGTCGCATGCTGACCACGGCCGATTTGATGAACGACACGGTAATCCAGCCGCGAAACGCTGCTCATCCGCAGGCGGGCCAACGCATGAGCGGCGCCGAGATGATCGTGCAGGTGCTGGCGGACGAAGGGGTCTCAGCCATATTCGGATACAGCGGCGGCGCGATCCTGCCGACTTACGATGCGGTTTTTCTCTACAACCAGCGCAAGGGGGTCGCCGGTGAAGAGCCGATGCCCCTTTACGTTCCCGCCAATGAGCAAGGCGCAGGTTTCATGGCAGCCGGATTCGCGCGCGCAACCGGGCGGGTCGGCGTGTGCCTCGTGACCTCAGGCCCGGGCGCGACCAACACCGTGACGCCGGTACGGGACTGTATGGCCGATTCGGTGCCGATCGTCGTCATCTGTGGCCAAGTGCCGACCGGGGCCATCGGTACCGATGCGTTTCAGGAGGCGCCCGTGCCATCAATCATGGGCGCGGTTGCGAAGCACATCTTTCTCGTCACCGATCCGAAGAAGCTCGAAGCAACCCTTCGCACCGCGTTCGAAATCGCGCGCACGGGGCGGCCGGGACCGGTCGTCGTCGACATTCCGAAGGACGTTCAGACCTGGCAGGGCGAATTCCAGGGTAACGGCATGCTGCCGGTGCCGGGCTACCGCCGCCGGATGCAGGAGCTGGCGAGCCAGACGCTCGAAGCCGATGAGGCGGCGAAATTTTTCGCCATGTTGGGCGCGGCTTCCCGGCCCCTCATTTATGCCGGCGGCGGGGTCATCAACGCCGGGGCTGCCGATGCGTTGCAGGAGTTCGCCCTGAACTTTGGGATTCCGGTGGTAACGACTCTCATGGGTATCGGCGCATTTGATACCACACAGGCGTTATCGATGCGCATGCTTGGCATGCACGGCGCGGCCTTTGCGAACTACGCGGTTGATGACTGCGATTTCTTGATTGCGCTCGGGGCGCGTTTCGATGATCGGGTCGCCGGGGTGCCCGCGCGCTTCGCCGGCAATGCCAAACGCATCGCGCATCTTGATATTGATCGGGCTGAGATCAACAAGGTCAAGCACGTCGACTGGAGTCATGTCGGCGCTTTGCCGGAGGCGCTGCAGGCGCTCACCGCCTACGGACGGCAAACGGGTTTTCGGCCCGACTACACGCTCTGGCAGGCTGAGGTCGCACAGCTAAAGCAAGCGCACGCGATGAACTACGATCGCGACAGCCCGTTAATACAGCCGTATTACGTGATCGAGGAGATCAATCGTCACACGCGCGGCGAAGCAATCATTGCAACGGGTGTCGGACAGCACCAGATGTGGGCCGCGCAATATTGCGATTTTCGCACGCCGCGTCTTTGGCTCACCTCCGGCAGCATGGGCACCATGGGGTTTGGTTTGCCCGCGGCAATCGGCGCGCAGATCGCAAATCCGCGCCGGCTCGTGATCGATATCGACGGCGATTCGAGCATCCGCATGAACATCGGCGAGCTTGAAACGGTGACGACCTATGAGCTGCCGGTAAAGATCGTAGTGCTCAATAATTTCGGCGACGGCATGGTGAAGCAGTGGCAGAAGCTTTTTTTCAAGGGACGGCTGTCGGCAAGCGACCGCTCGTTGCACAAGAAGGATTTCGTAAAGGCGGCGCAGGCGGACGGGTTTCGCTACGCCGTACGGCTCGATAAAAAAGAAGACGTGCCGCGCGTGATCCGTGAGTTGCTGGAGTTCGACGGGCCCGCATTCGTTGAGGTGATGATTGATCCGGATGCCGGGGTGTATCCCATGGTCGGACCCGGCCAGACTTACGCGCAGATGATCACAGGGGATTTCATTGCCTCGCGCCACGATGTTGAAATCGAGACGCCGGGCCCTGCCGAGATGTTCTGACTGCTATGAAGTACCTGCACACGATGGTGCGCGTGAGCGACCTTGACGCCTCGCTGAGATTCTATTGCGATGCCTTGGGCCTTCGCGAGGTGAAACGTCGCGACTATGCAGCGGGTCGTTTCACGCTTGTCTATCTGGCAGCGCCAGGGGATGACTCCGCCCAGATCGAGCTTACGCATAATTGGGACCCCGAGGCTTATTCGGGCGGCCGCAATTTTGGCCACGTCGCGTACGCCGTGGATGACATCTACGCGACGTGCAAGCGCCTTGCCGAGCATGGCGTTACCATCAATAGGCCGCCGCGCGACGGACAGATGGCGTTCGTACGCTCGCCGGAGAACATCTCCGTTGAACTCTTACAAACAGGTGCGGCACTTGAGCCTGCCGAACCTTGGAAATCGATGCCCAATACCGGTGAGTGGTAGTCGCTTAACTAGAAGGAAAACGATATGAGCAACGCTGACATTCGCGGCCGATTCGTCTGGCATGACCTGATGACGACGGATATCAAGGCTGCGGGCGCCTTCTATCCCAAGTTCACGGGCTGGAAGACCCAAGCCTGGGAGAAGGATCCAAGCTACATCATGTGGGCCACGGCAAAGGGTCCATTCGGTGGTATACGCGCCCTGCCCGAGGCTGCGCGAGCATCGGGCTCTCATTGGCTGCCCTACATCGGCACCCCTGACCTGGATGCGACGCTGCAGAGCGCGCAGGGCCTGGGTGCGCGCGTATACATGGGCGCCACTGAAGTTCCCGACACCGGCCGATTTGCAGTACTCGCCGATCCGCAGGGGGCGGTTTTCGCGCTGTTCACGCCGGCCGCCACCACGCAGTCCGGTGGCTCATCGTCGATGCCGCAGGAGTTCAGCTGGCATGAGCTTGCAACATCCGATCCCATCGGCGCACTGCATTTCTACGGCGAGCTCTTCGGCTGGCGTGAAGTCGCCACGCACGCCGTCGGTGATATGGGCACTTATCATCTGCTGGGTCTTGGCGACACGGCATCGATTGGCATGTGGAAGCCGACTGCAGATATGCCGGTACCGACGCGGTGGTTGAGCTACGTGCAGATTCCGGACATTGATAAATCCGTTAGCGCCGCGAAGGCTGTAGGGGCTAAGGTCCTCAACGGTCCGATGGAGGTACCCGGCGGCACTTGGATCGCGCACCTCACTGACCCGCAAGGCGCGCCGTTTGCGCTGCACGCGACGCAAAGAGTAGCGGCCGCACTGACGTCGAAGGTTGCGGCGCCCAAGAGTGCACCCACGACGCCACCGCGGAAACCGGAACCGCCGACACTAAAGGCCCGGCCTGCATCGTCTGCGGTGGCCGCAGCGCCGCCCAAGGTACAGGCACCCGCCACGGTCAGCGCAGCCGTGAAGAAACCCGCCGCGGCCAAGAAATCCGCCGCGAAGAGGGCGCCTGTAAAAAAGGCGGCGGCCAAAAAAGCGCCGGCCAAGAAAAAAACAGTGGCCAAGAAAGCGGTTGCCAAGAAGTCGCCTGGCAAGAAACGCCGGCAGCAAAGGGCGAGGGCGGTAGCCAAGCAGGGCACGCGTAAAGCTGCGGTGAAGCGCAAGAGTGCGAAGAAAAAAGGAAAATCCGCCAGCCGGCGCGCGGCGCCTGGAAACTTCGAGATCGCGCGCCGTTTTGCGGCAAAACAGGCCGATTCACTCATCAAGCGATTGCGCGGCAAAAAGCATCGCTGATGCCTTGAGCGAACGGGGCGCGCCTGCGATCTAGGCAGGCGCGCCCAGTCCGGCACCATGCACTTCGGGCACCGCGATTGCCGAGGGGCTACTGCGAGGCTTTTTCAGCGTCGTCGCGTTGCGTAGCGGCTGCATGCGCTGCAGCATCAAGCTCGCTGCGAACCCGCGCTTGAGTTGCCTGCGCCTGTTTTAATTCCTGCGCTTTCGCGCTGGCATCGGTCGCAGCCGCACCGACTGTTTCCGTAAGGCCGCAGCCGACGGTCGACACCGCCAGCACAATCAAGATTGCAAACCGAATCATGACAGCACCTCAGGTAGATCCCTATAGTTCACCTGGCAGAGCGCGCACCAAAACCGGATAAGCGCCAGGAGCTCGCACTATGGCAGTTCGATCGCGCGTGAACCGTGACGGCGGTACAAAGCCACGCGTGCGGCGCGCTTATTTTGAATGCCGCTACGGTCAGCTGCATGTGTACAACGCGATGCCGGCGGGCGGGGGGTTCGAGGAGGCTACGACTCTTCTTTGCCTGCACGAGACACCGCTGACCGGGCGTATGTTCGCAGGTGCGTTAAGCCTTTGGGGCGGTGATCGCTCAGTGTATGCCCCCGATCTGCCCGGTTTTGGAGAATCGGAGGCTCCTCCCAGCCCGCCTGCCATTCAGGATTACGCTGCGGCAATCGGCGACTTCATCGATACGATGAGATTTCGCAAGCTCGATGTCCTCGGATCCCAAACCGGCGCGCTGGTCGCCGCTGAGCTTGCCATTTCGCGGCCCGCGCAGGTGCGGCGCGTCATTTTGGCATCGATACCTGCGTTGACCGAGGCGGAACGTAGCCAATTCCTGCGCGCGCCGTGGCCGACGTCGCCAAATGAGGACGGTAGTTATCTCATGACGGAATGGCGTCGTGCTGCCGCAAGTGCCGCGCAGCGTGTGCCACTTGAAGTCCTGGCGCGCCGCGTCGCCGCAATGTTGAACAACGGCCCGCAGGCATCGTGGGGTATGCAGGCCGCAGCGCAATATCCGTTCAAGGAGCGTTTGCGGCTCATGACCCAACCGGTACTGGTATTGCGCCCCAGGGATGAATTTTGGGATGCCACGGCGCGCGCGCGCGAACTGCTGCCGAGCGCCCGCACGGTGGATTTCCCCAATGCCGGCCCCGGATGGTACCAAGCTGCACCCGAGGCTCTGGTGGATGCAACGTCGACCTTCTTGCACGGCTAACGCCGCAGCTGGGTTATGTCACAGCAGCGGACTTCGCTCACAATTTATTAGGCTCAACCGCGCGCTGCCCGCGCACCGCGCTACACTTTAAGCGCATATCTATAAAGGAATAAGGGGTGCGCTAAACATGAGCGTGCAGCGCCAATCGGTTCCGTCGACAGACGAGGACCTGGACTCTACCGCGGAACTGCCGGTACTCGAGGTTGCCGATATGGCACCGGAGCACGCTGCCAGTACCGATACGTGGATCATTCCTTCAGGCATGACCGCTCTTGCTGCGGCACCGGCCGATCCGTCTGCCGAAGACCGCAGCATTCAACTTGAGATCAACCTCAGAGCGCTTTCAACATCTTTGAAGGATGTCGAGGAGCGCCTGACACGTAAGGGCGAGCGCCTCAACGAACTCGAACGCGAACTTGCCTCCACTCGCGCCGAGCGCGCTGCTGCCGACGAGCGTGCGCTCACCCTCATGCAGGAACTCGCGCAAACTCAGGCATCCCTCGCTGCAACCGAAGTACGCAATGAAGAGCTGCGGCTCTCGATGGAATCCCAGGACGCTGTGGCGCGGTCTCTGCGCACGCGTGAAATCGACTTGGATGCAAAGCTCGCCGTGCGCGAGCGCGCGGTGAATGCTGCGCAGCAAGAAGTACGCGAACTACAGAATCGTAACACCGGCTATTTGGAGACGCTGCGCTCGCTCGAGGGCCGTCGCTCGATTTTCGACGGCTTGCTGCGTGGTCTTGATCATGATGTCAGCGATCGCGATGCACGCCTGACGCGAGTGCAGCGCGACCTTGCCAGCCGTACGCAAGATCTGCGCGACTTGCGCGCGCAATTTGAGGACCGTAACGAGCGCGTCGCGGTGCTCGAGAAAGACGTCAATGATTTGGGCGCCGCGCTGGCGCAGCGCGATGAACAGATACGAGAAGAGATGCGTCTCGGCGCGGAACGCAATGAGAGCAACATAACTTTGACAGCGACAGTTGCTGCGCGCGACGCGAGCATTGCGGCGCTGACAGCAGCCGCGCTGGCGCAGTCTGAAAATCTGGCCGAGTTGCAGCGCGAACTTGACCGCGCCATCACGCAGACGCAGACGCAGGCGAAGGAATTGAGCACGCTCGAAGCGGCGCTCGCTGCGGCGAACCTGCGCATCGCCGAGGAGGAAGCGGCGGCAGTTGCTGCGTTGGCGTTGCGCAATACGATGGAGAGCGCGATCGCCGAGCAGCGCCAGCGCCTTGCGCGGCTGGAAGTGGAGCTTTCCGGCGTGACGAGCGAGCGCGATCAGTGGCTCGGGATGGTTGAGAGTCTCGAAGCCGAACGTAATCAGCAATCGGCGCTGCTATTGGCGGCTAACACGCGCATCAGTGAGCTTGAAACCGAGCGCGTCGACCAAGCCCAGGTTGTTGCCTCCCTGCAGGAAGAGCTGCGCATCAGCAATGAGCGCGCACACGAGCTCGACGGCGATGTGCGCGCGGCTGAAGACTCGATTCATCGACTCGAGGCCGATCTGCGCGGCAAGAATGCGCGCCTTGATGAACTTACCAAGACGCGCGACGACTCGCGTGAAATCGTCGAGAAGGCGCGCCGCACCCTTGCCGAACGCGATCTGCTCATGAACCGCCTCGAAACCGAAGCCGCCAACAGTCAGGCGCTGCTCGGCAATATTCAGCAGGGCATCAAACGGCTCGATCCCAATGCCGCCAGCGGCAGCCACGAGGCGGCGCCGGAGGGTGCGGCACGGCTGTTCATTCGGATGGGCGACGGCGAGTCGGAAGTCGTGCACATGCTCGGCAGAAAGACCACGATCGGGCGCACACCCGAGAACGACCTCATGATCGATGCGAAGTTCATCAGCCGCCACCACGCTGTCATTCTTGCCGGTCCGACGCACACGATCATCGAGGACTTGAAGAGTACCAATGGCGTGCTCGTGAATGGACGCCGCGTGACTCGACAGACTCTAAAGGACGGCGACATCGTTATGGTCGGCAAGGCACAGTTTCGCTTCGTGGTGCGCCCGCTCGCTGAGCGCCGCTAACGCCTTAACGGTTCACGCGAGGCTACTGCCGATCGCTGTGGCAGTTCGCAAGCCGTCTGCAAGTCGCTAAGCTTGCCCTCCCCCAACCGGCGAGGACGACCGTGGCAAGCCCTTATATCGAGAGAATTCTGCGCGCGCGTGTCTATGACGTCGCAAGCGAAACTCCACTCGAAGAAGCGCCGCGCTTGTCGCGCCGCATTGGTAACCGCGTGCTTCTGAAGCGCGAAGACCTGCAGCCGGTTTTCTCATTCAAGCTGCGTGGCGCCTACAACAAGATTGCGCATCTGTCCCCATCCGTTGCAAAACGCGGCGTCATCTGTGCGTCGGCCGGCAATCATGCTCAGGGCGTGGCACTCGCGGCGCAGCGCCGCTCGATACCGGCGGTCATCGTGATGCCGCAGACCACGCCGCAAATCAAGGTTCAGGCGGTGCTCGACTTGGGCGGGGAAGTCGTACTGCACGGCGATGATTACGACAGCGCCGCCGACCGCGCACTGGTGCTTGCACGCGAGCGCAACCTTGCGTTTGTGCATCCGTTCGATGACCCCGACGTGATCGCGGGACAGGGCACCGTGGGGCTGGAGATTCTGCGGCAGAGCGGCGGTGAGCTTGATGCGATCTTCGTGCCGGTCGGTGGCGGCGGCTTGATCGGCGGTATCGCCGCCTACGTGAAGAATCTCTACCCGCACGTGAAAGTCATTGGTGTTGAACCCGAGGATGCGGCGGCCATGTACGAATCGCTGCGTACCGGCCGGCGCGTGACCCTGGAAAGAGTGGGCATTTTCGCTGATGGCGTTGCCGTGAAGCGCGTTGGCGAGGAGTGCTTTGCGCTGGCACGCGAATATGTGGATGAGATTGTGCTCGTCGACACCGACGAGATCTGTGCGGCGATACAGGACGTATTTGAAGACACACGCTCGATTGTGGAACCGGCTGGAGCTTTGGCCGTGGCCGGAATTAAAAAGTATGCGGCGCGCGCCGGCATTGAGAATCAGCGCCTGGTTGCGATCAACAGTGGCGCCAATATGAACTTTGACCGCCTGCGGCACGTGGCGGAGCGCGCCGATCTGGGCGCTCAGCGTGAAGCATTGCTCGCTGTGGAAATTCCCGAAGCGCCGGGCAGCTTTCTGCGCTTTTGCGAAGCACTGGGCGCCCACAACGTCACCGAATTCAACTATCGCTACGAGACCGCCCGCGCCGCGCAGATTTTTGTGGGCTTTGGACTCTCGCAGGGACGCAGTGAGCACAACGCGGTGATGCTGCAGCTGCGTGAAGCGGGCTACAGCATCACGGATATGACCAACAACGAGATGGCAAAGCTGCACGTGCGCTACATGGTCGGCGGCCATGCACGCGGCATCGAGCAGGAGTTACTGTACCGTTTCGAATTTCCGGAACGACCGGGTGCACTCCTGAAATTCCTGCGCGCCATCGGCACGCGCTGGAATATAAGCCTCTTTCACTATCGCAATCACGGCTCGGATCACGGCCGCGTGCTCGCGGGCATTCAAGTACCGCCGGCCGAGCGCGTGCAGTTCATCGACCACCTGCATGAGCTGCACTATGCGTACGTAGAAGAAACCCAGAACCCTGCCTACCGAATGTTCCTGGGGGCGTAAGCAGGGCGGTGTTATTTCACGAACCGTAGCGTGAACGGGTAGCGGTAGGGGATTCCTTCATTGGCCTTCAAGGCGGCAATGATCGTCATGACAAGCCAAAAAACGAACCACACTGCGCCAAAGAGGATGCCGATTGAGAATTGCAATAAGAGCCCGCACACGAGCGCACCTATCAGAAAGGTGATGTTGAAGTTCAGCGCCTCACGCGCTTCGACAGCCACAAACTGCGAATGTCCACGTCTGACGAGCCAGACCACCAGCGGCCCTAGGACATTGCCTAAAGGAGCAATGAAGAAAGCGAGGGCGGCAAGGTGCGCGATCGTCCCCCAGGTACGTTCATCCGGCGTCGGCGTTGCAGTCGGCTCAGTAACTGGATCGGCAAGATTCACCGCAGCCCCCCTGAAGCGCAGCACAAGGTTGTGCAGATTATGACGCGTGCCTGCGTGCTTGCAAACTTGCCCTATAAGACGGCATTGACCCCTGCAAACAAGCCCAACCCCGGGTGATCAAAACCAACTGGATCTTCGTAGCGGCGGTCGAAAAGATTGTTGATGCGTGCGAAAAGCGACAGTTTGGGCGACAGCGCATAGTTTGCGGCGATGTTGGTCGTGCCATAGCCGCCGGCCGTCACGGGGGTAAACGTCTCGCGCGTACCGTCCGCCCAGGGTCCGACGTATACGACGGTCGTGGAGAGTGACAGCGCATTGCTGGCCTGCCAGGTACCGGAAAAGCTTACTTTGGTCCTCGGTCGGCGCAGCAGCTGCACGTCAAGGATATCGTCGCGCGCAATCGTATGAGTGAAGTCGGCGCGCAGCGCGACTTGTGCAACCGGCGTGTAAGCAACGAAGCTTTCGGTACCGTAAGTTGTTGCGCGGCCGACGTTTATGTCGCTGCTAAACGTATCATTTCCATTAATCAGATCGCGGATGTGATTGTGAAAATACGTTACACCAAAGTTGAGGCGCTTCAAGAACAGCGCCTGCTCGAAGCCCACATCGTAGCCAACGCTGGTTTCGGGTTTGAGATCGGGATTGGCGAGGAACCCGAAGGCCGGAAAGCTTACGAATAGCTGGTTGAGCGTCGGCGCCTTAAAGCCGCTACCGACGCTGCCTTTGAAGGTGGTGCCGGTCGCACTAATGATATGGGCCGGCGCAATCCGATAGGTCGTTTTGCCGCCGAAGCGGTCATTGTTGTCGTAGCGCACGCTCACGGTGTCAAAGAACTGCGCATCGAACCCCGACTGCAGCTGTGCAAAGCCTGAATTGACAGTGGTCGAGGCGGAGATGGGGCTTGCCTGAATCGCATCGCGCTCGTGCTCGGCGCCGACGGTAAGGACCTGCGTGTCCGCAAGCTTGATGTTGCCTTGCCAGTCGACCTTCAGGCGATCGCCGCGGTTTACGCTCGCTGCGGCTTCAGGACCCGAGTCGCTGGTGCGGTCGAGGCTGTAACCGACACCAAGCGTCTCATCGAAACGACCCGCAAAGAGCGCCAAGTGCGCGCTTGCACGGGTGTAGAGCTGTTGCGCGTCCTCGCGGCTGCGCACGGCGTCCGGAATGCTGTCAAAGAAATCATCGTTGGTGAACAGCAGCGTGGTGTCGACGTAGCGCGCGACCGCCCTCACATCAAGATCAGTCGTCAATTGCGCGCCGAGCTTCGTTGAGAACGATTTGTTGTCGTAGGAATCGGGGTTTCTCTGTTCACCCGGCGCCAGTACGTCTAGCGGCGTGACGAGGGAGTCGGTGGAGCGCAGGTGATCGGCGTTTAAAACGTAGTTGAAGTCCGTGGTAGAACCACTCAAGGACGCGGTCTGATTGAAAGTACCAAAGGATCCGCCCTCGAGGCTGCCGGCGAGCTGCGCCGGGCCCGCGCCGGGTTTGGTCACAATGGAGATCGCACCGCCGATCGCGTCGGACCCGTAGAGGCCGCTTTGCGGGCCGCGCAGCACCTCGATGCGATCGATGTCCGCCAACTGCAGATTTGCAAGATTAAAAGCGTCTGCAGGGGTGCTGGGGTCTGCGACGTCGATGCCGTCGACGTAGATTTTGACGTGGTTCGAGTTAGTGCCGCGCATGAAGATGGACGTTACAGCGCCGACACCGCCGCTCTGCACGATGTTGAGTCCCGGCACCCGCTGCAAGATATCGGGCAGTGTGCGCGCTTGCTGCGCCTCGATGTCCGCGGCCGTAATGAGTGTCACGCTGCTTGCGATTTCATCCTCTGGTGTCGGCAGCCGCGTCGCGCTCACGATCACGCGTGACAGAGCATCGCTCGGCTGCAATTCGTCATCGGCAAGTGCTGCTGCAGCATGCAGTGCAAGTAGCTCAATAAATAGAACGGATGCAAACGCACGGCGGTGTGCACGTGGCAGAGATTTGCGGAACATGAGACGGCCTCGTAGTGTCGTGACACGTCACTACGAACCGAAGCGCGGATTTTCCGGAATCAGTTGTGACCGGAAGCCCGTTCGCCATCAGGGCACCCCGCCCAATGTGTTCGTGCGTGACCACGGTCGATGGCAGGTCTCCTGGCTCGCGAGTCAGTGCTTGGCGTCGCCTTCCCGGTTTCCCAGTGGCTTAAGTGGCGCTCGGCTCGTCGCTTACAGTTGCGGGGACAGCCGCGGATCAGAATGAATCCTACCGCGTTCCCATTTGATCCCCGGAGGGAACCATCGCGGCAATCATGCCCGCAACGCGCCCTGATCGTCAATCAGCTGGTAAGATTTGACGCTCACGTGCTCCCAGCCTCTGCATTATCGCAACCCAAGCGGCCACTTGCCGCCCTGCGTCATCCGGGATTCGCCGGATTTCTTGCCGCAAGATTTTTGGCCACTTTTGCAGTACAGATGCAAACCGTCGCGGTTGGCTGGCAGGTTTACGCACTCACACACAATCCTCTCGACCTCGGGCTCGTGGGTCTGTCGCAGTTCCTGCCGTTCATTCCGCTGGTGCTTATCGCAGGTCACGCCGCCGACCGTTTCAATCGGCGCAAGATCCTTGCAATCTGCTATTCGCTGCAAGTCGTCTGCGCGCTGTTACTGCTGGTCTTCACGCTTTCGGATTTGCAGGTCGTCTGGCCGGTATTTGCCGTCATGGTGCTATTTGGCATCGCACGTGCTTTTAGCATGCCGTCGTCACAGGCCATTGTTCCGACTCTCGTCCCGATAGAGAGTTTTGGCAATGCGGTGGCGTTGAGTTCCTCGAGTTTTCAGGTGGCAACGATCGCAGGCCCGACCTTGGGGGGTCTGCTGTATCTGAGCGGTCCCGGCACCGTTTACGCTGTTGTCGCAATTCTGCTTACGCTGGCGGCGATCTTGATGATGGTTGCAAAACTGCGGCCGGCAGGTGCCGCGGCAGCACCGACCGAAACGACATTGCCACAGGCCGCACCGTCAGAGTCCTGGCACGCGGTGCTCGAAGGAATACGCTTCGTGCGTTCTCGCCCCGTTGTTCTGGGGGCGATCTCTCTGGACTTGTTTGCCGTGCTGTTAGGCGGCGCGACTGCGCTGCTCCCCGCCTACGCGCGCGACGTATTGCATGTTGGCCCCACCGGGCTTGGGCTGCTGCGCACAGCGCCCGGCGTTGGCGCGGCGCTCGCCGCCGTTGTGCTCGCCTTCACGCCAATGGCGCGGCACGTCGGGCGGTGGATGTTTGCGGGGGTCGGCTTGTTTGGGGTGGCGACTGTGGTCTTTGGCCTGTCAAACATGTTCTTCGTATCTTTGTGCGCACTGTTGCTGCTCGGCATCGGCGACATGGCGAGTGTCTACATCCGTCACATGCTGGTGCAGTTGGAGACTCCTGATGCGATCCGCGGCCGCGTCAGCGCAGTGAACGGAGTCTTCATCGGCGCCTCGAACGAACTTGGCGAGTTTGAGTCAGGCCTCACCGCAGCGTGGATCGGCCTCGTACCGGCGGTAGTCGTCGGCGGTGTTGCGACGCTTTTCATCACCCTCCTATGGATGCGATTGTTTCCGACACTCGCCAAGATCGATAAATTCCCAGGCCACTGATTGTGTTACGAATTCCGGCTATAAAACAGTGTGGTTGAAGGAACGCGCCACGACCCTGTATATTCATACAGGTAATGAATGACCTTTCGAAAGCGCGAAAAGGCCGCGGCGCCATTTCCAACCCGGAAGGCCGTTTCGAATCTCAGCGCGTGGAGGCCGTCGATGACGGCTGGCTCGTGGAGGGGGATGAAAAGCCTGCGCAGCTTGCGACCACGATCACGGCGGAGCACGCGAAATCCATCATTTCGCGCAACGATTCGCCCGACATTCCTTTTGAGCAGTCGATTAATCCCTATCGCGGATGCGGTCATGGGTGCGTTTATTGCTACGCAAGGCCTGCGCACTCCTACGTCAATCTTTCTCCGGGGCTGGATTTTGAAACCAAGCTTTTTTACAAGCAGAACGCCGCCGAGCTGCTGCGGGAAGAGTTGAGCCGGCCGCGCTATGTGTGCAAAGCCATAAATCTCGGCGCTAATACCGATCCGTACCAACCGATTGAGCGTGACCTCAAAGTCACCCGGTCGATTCTCGAAGTACTGAGGGAGTTTCGACACCCAGTCACGATCGTGACGAAGGCTAATTTGATCGAGCGTGACATCGACATTCTGGCGGCCATGGCACGCGACAGTCTTGCCTCAGTGCACGTCAGTGTCACGACCCTCGATTCAGATTTGAAACGCATCCTTGAGCCGCGAGCGCCTGCAGGATCGGCGCGGCTGCGCGCCATCCGCAGTTTGCGCACCGCAGGCGTTCCAGTTGGCGCTTTGGTGGCGCCGGTGATCCCCGCGGTCAACGACCACGAGATTGAACATATCCTCGAGGCGGTCGCTGCTGCGGGCGCTGGCCGCGCCGCTTATGTAATGCTGCGGTTGCCGCATGAAGTGAAGGACTTGTTTCGCGAGTGGCTGCAATGCCACTACCCAATGCGCGCGGCGCATGTCATGTCGCTTGTAAGAGACATTCGCGGCGGCCGGGACAATGATCCGGCTTTCGGTTCGCGCATGGTGGGCAGGGGGGCGTTTGCCGAGCTCGTGCGGCGTCGCTTCGAGGTTGCCTGCCGCAGACTCGCCCTGAACACGGCCCGCAGCCAGGCTCTTGATACGACGCAGTTTCGGGTGCCGCGGGCGCCCGATCCACAACTTAATCTTGGGTTCTGATTCCAGGTACCGGCGGCACCAAAATCGGACGCTTCGCAGCGGTGGCACGTGCGATATTATGCGGCAATGGATGCTGTGCGCACGAGTTCTGACGATCGCCGATTGCTTGGCCGCTACACCTTGCTCGAGAAGCTCGGCGCGGGCGGTTACGGTGAAGTCTGGCGCGCCCAGGATGCAACTCTCGGCATTGAAGTCGCACTGAAGATTCTAAGCCCGGCTCTTGCTCGCAGCGAAACCGCCTGGATTGATCTTGAGCATGAGCATGAGGTCGCGGGCCTACTCGATCACGCCTCGATACTCAAAGTTTATACGCCGCAGCGCGATGCCAACAACGCCGTGTTGCCGATGGAACTCGCGCCAGGTGGCGATCTACGTCGTCTGCGCGGCGGCAGTTACCTGCAAATCATACCGGTGTTGCTGGACATTGCCGCTGCGCTTGAGTATGCGCATGAGCAGGGGGTCATTCACCGCGACCTGAAACCTGGCAATGTGTTATTTGACGCCGGCAATCACGCGCTGCTCGCCGATTTTGGTATCGCGGGGGCCGGACTCAACGCGACGCGCGAGCGGCCACGCTCGGGGCTGTCGCCGTTTTCAGCAAGCCCAGAGCAGCTGCGCGGTGAGGACCCTGCCATATCCGATGATATCTACGGATTGGGAGCGCTTGCTTACGAACTTCTAGCCGGTCAGCCCCCGTACTACCCGCATTTCGACGTTCAACGTGCGCTCGAAGAACCTGTCGATGAATTGCGTCCCGTGCAGCCAACTCCGCCGCAGCTCGTCGCGATTGTGATGCGGATGCTGGACAAGGATCCGCGCCGGCGACCGCAGTCGATGCGCGCGGTGATCGATGAGATTGACGCGACACTGAACGACACGCTGCATTTCGAATTCGATTCCACTCCGCAACCACAGCGCGGGCCTCGCGAGAAGCTTGCAGGGGCGTCGCTGGCCGCGAGTGCGGCGCCGAGGATTGAGCGTCGCCGCGCGCCGCCGCCAGCAAAAATTGCGGCGCCCACCATCGAGCGCGCGCTCAAGCAGCCTGCCGCGCCGAAGCGCGCAGCGCCTGCGGCTGAGAGGACCGCACCGCCAACGTCGCTGACCAAGGCTGCATCCACAGTCGAGCAGCGACCGGCAGCGCAGCCGCCTGCGCAGGTCGCTCCCGTGGTCGAACGATCGGCTCGAGAGACTCCGCTACCTACTGAGGTGGTGCCGCCGCTTGGGCCTGCGCCCAAAATGCAAAGCGAACCCTTGCCGTGGACGTTTCCAAACATGGTTCCGGCGTCGCGCTTGATGAAACTCGAGCCAATAAAGGCGCGTCGCTGGCCCTGGGCGGTGCTGGCGGCCGTTGTGGCGTTGGTCGCCGCAGTCTTTTATTCGTTGCCGCATGAGTCTCCCGATGTCATGGAGATGATTTCGCATACCGCCCCGCCATCCATTCAGCCGCAGCAGTCTGTGTCGACGGTGCCGGCAGGCCGCGAGGACTCTCAGGTTGCCGCGCGGCTCATGCAGGCACGCTCCACGTTTGATCAGCAGTTGGCGGCCCTTGAAGCGCGCGGGGCCGATACCTGGGGCGGACGCGAATTCAGTTCCGCCAAACTCATGTCTGCCGAGGCGCTAGGTGCCTTTGAGGCGGGCAATCCGGCTTTTGCCGAAAAGCGTCTCGCCGCGGCGCAGGATGTGCTGAACGCTGTACAGAAGCGCGCACCGCATGAAGTTGCGATGCTGCTTGCCGCGGGTGAGCGGGCGCTCGCCACTGGCCGTGCGCAGGTCGCGAAGCAGTCATTTGAGAGCGCGTTGCGCATCGACCCGACAAGTCGCAAGGCACAGGATGGTTTGCAACGCCTGCGTGACAGCGATGGCGCGCAACCAGTGCTGACAGACGCAGATGCCAAAGGTCAGCAAAAGGATGCTGTGCCCGCTGGACAAGATGCGCATCGCGGCGTCGTGTCTGACGTTGGGAGCGCGACAGCCGGCACCTCCCCGACGCGCGACCATAGCGCAAGCACCGGCGATGGTTACACGTTGGCGGTCGTTGCCGGCGCCGCAGCTCTTAGCGCTGGCAAGCTAGCCGAAGCGCGTGCCTCGTACGCAAAGGCACTTTCGTATTATCCCAATGGACATGACGCCGCCGACGGCATGGCGCGTGTGATCACGGCGCTGCGCTCGCGTGGATTGGACGGGCTGCGCCAGCGGGCTACTTCGCTTGAAGCTCAAGAGCGCTGGGATGAGGCACTGAATGAATACGAAGCGGCATTGAGTGTTGATCCGACGCTCGGATACGCGCAGCAGGGCAAAGTGCGTACCGCGGCGCGCGCGCTGCTTGCACAGCGGCTACAAACGCTGCTTGATCGGCCAGAACGACTTGCCGACCCTCAGGAGGTTCGTGGCGCCAGGGCACTCATTGAAACCGCGAGCGAGCAATATCCGTCAGGTCCTGTGATTCGCTCGCAGATCGCGCGGTTGCAGATTCTGTTGCCCGAATTTGACAAACTCGTGCAGCTCGCCGTGATATCGGACGATGCGACACAGATCGCAATACCGAGCATTGGTTTTCGTGGGACGTTCTCACGACGTGTAATTGAATTGAAGCCCGGCAAGTACACAGTCGTAGGCACGCGTGATGGTTACCGGGAGGTTCGCCGTGACATCACCGTGTCGCCGGGCGAGGAAATCCAGTCGATCAGTGTTAGCTGCGCGGAGCCGATCTAGGCCAACACCATTTGGTTTATGGCGGTCCGGAGTGTCCCGCCATGGGTGGCTTCAACATCAAAGTACCAAGATAGACGAGCGGCGGCCCGAGAAGCGCCGCGCTACGGGGCAACGAACGCTTCGGCGTGAGCACTTGTCGGCTTACAGGCTTGCTGATTAAGCAGCCGTGATTCATGAGCGCCATCGAACCTAAAGTTGCCCTGCTTGCCGGTGCTACGGGCCTTGTGGGTAATTACTTGCTCGACGGCCTGCTTGAGGCGGACGACTTCACTCGCATCTTTGCGCTAACGCGCAGGCCGCTTGCTCGCGAGCATTGGCGTCTTGCCAACAGAACCGTGAAGTTCGATGAGCTTGCGACACAGCTCGCGGGCTTAAGCTGTCACACAGCATTTTGCTGTCTCGGTTCCACTATTCGCGCGGCGGGTTCCCAAGAAGCATTCCGTCGCGTCGATTTCGACTATGTAGTGAACTTCGCGGCAGTAGCCAAGGCAGCACAGGCACAGCGCTTCATCGTCGTTTCCGCTGCAGGAGCGAGTCCAACCTCCAGGAACTTCTATCTGCGCACCAAGGGCGAAATGGAACAAGCCCTCAGCGGCCTTAAGTTCGCCGGGTTAGATATTCTCGAGCCTGCCCTCCTTCTCGGCTGGCGCCGTGAAATGCGCCCCCTTGAGCTTGCTGCGAGCTTGCTCATGCCAGCGGTGAATCCGCTGCTCAGGGGATCGCGAACTATCTACCGCGGAATTCCCGCACAGACGGTGGCGCTCGCGATGCTGGGCGCGGCGCGCGCTGGCCGCCGCGGGATCTCCCGCTACACCTACACGGCCCTACTCACATTGGCGCAAAAGGGACGGCTTGAACGCGCGCTGTGATTCATTTCACATTTTGGCGCAACATTTGCGCGGCACAATGTTCTGATCGTTGACGCAATGCTCAGGGCCGCTGCGCCCAATCGAATAGATTCACCGTATTACAGTTGCGCGGAAAAGCCATTGCATGGGCGGAGTGCCCCTAGACGGCCGTATGGAACGGCGCATCGGTTTTGCGCTCTGCGTTTGCGCGGTGCTGCCGGTGCTTTTATTCGCCTTTCTGGCTGCGAGCCACGCCTGGATCACTCTAACAGCGGTACTGGCAGTCGCCGTAACGGGCGCAGCGCTCACCGCCGCCTATCTCACCCGCGCGTACGTACCGGCGCTGCAAACGCTGACGACGGCGCTGGCAGCATTGCGTGCCAGGGAGTTCGGGGTGCTCGCCCTGCCCGAGGCCGAAGAGCCGCGCCAACTTGTTGAAGCCTTCAATCGCAGTGTCGTCAGCCTCGATGAACAGTTCCGAGCACTTGAAACTCTCGCGCAGATTGACCAGTTGCTGCTGCAATCCGTCGAACTCGAGCGCGTTCTCGACGCCATCATGTCGCGTGTCCAGGCCCTCACGCATTGTCAAAGCGTCGGCATCACATTGCGCGACGCGGATGCGCCGGGACGCGGCCGTGTCTATCTCTTGGCGAGCGGCTTGAATGATTTGCCGGTCAATCGGATCGCCCTCGATGACGGCATGATGGAGACGCTCGCGGGTGAGACTGAAGGACTCACTGTCGTACGCTGCGAAGACGTGCGCCATAGCTTCCTAAAGCCGCTCGCTGACACGGGCGCCGTGTTTTTCTGGGTCTGGCCGGTCATCGTGGCGCAGCGCCTTGAGGCGATTCTCGCGGTAGGTTACCGCGAAGTGCCGGTCGCCGATCCCGTCGTTGCCCATTGCGGCGGCAAGTTCGCCGAGCGCCTTGCGGTGGCATTGTCAATGAGTGCACGCGATGAACGCCTGTACCGCCAGGCGCACTACGATCCATTGACGGCGTTGCCCAATCGGCTGCTGTTCCGCGATCGCCTGGCACAGGAACTTGCCAATGCAGTTGCAGGCTTGAGCCGCGGTGCGCTTCTCTATATTGATCTTGACCATTTCAAGCGCGTCAATGATTCCGTCGGCCATACCGCCGGCGACCAACTGCTGACCATCGTCGCGCAGCGTTTGCGTTCTTGCATCAAAGACGGTGATACCGTAGCCCGCCTCGGCGGCGATGAGTTCACGGTCATTCTGCGCAACGTAGTCAATCCCGATGCGGCCTGCGCGGTCGCCTCACGAATCATTGAATCGCTGCAACTGCCCGTAAATATCGCCGGACGCGATTGCTACGTTTGCGCGAGCATCGGCATCACCTTGTTCCCAGAAGATGCGACCACTATCGAAGATCTGATGCGCAACGCCGATACCGCGATGTATCGCGCGAAGGATCTGGGTCGCGGCCGCATGATGTTCTTCGATCTGAACATGACCAATAAACCTGCGCTGCCAACGATCACGGGCCTGCAGCATGCGCTGCGCGGCCGTGAATTCTCGCTCTTCTATCAACCGCAGTTTGGTATCGCCGAGGGCGAACTGGTTGGTGTTGAGGCGCTGCTGCGCTGGCAGACACCGCGCGATGGCATGCGCCACCCTGGCGAGTTCGTGCCGGCGGCGGAGGAGAGCGGACTCATTGTCGATATCGGCGGCTGGGTGCTGGAAGCAGCCTGCGCGCAGCTGGCGATCTGGCGCGAGCAGAATATTGCTCCGCCGCGCCTTGCGCTTAACGTCTCCGCACAGCAACTGAAGCATTCGGAATTTCCGAAGCTGGTACGCCGCGCGCTCGACAAATATGACCTGCCGGCATCGCTGCTCGAGCTTGAGCTTACGGAGAGCGTGCTCGCCGACGCGACGGCCGGTGCAGCACTTGCGCGGCTCGCGCAGTTGGGCGTGCATTTGGCGCTCGATGATTTCGGCACCGGCTATTCGTCGCTGAGTTATCTGCGACAGTATCCGATCGATACGGTGAAGATCGATCGCACTTTTCTTGACGAGGTCCCGCAAAATCCGGCATCAGCGACGCTTGTCGAAACCATCATCGTGATGGCCCACGCGCTCGGCAAACGCGTGGTAGCCGAGGGCATCGAGACCAACGAACAGTTGATATTCCTGCGCGAGCGGCGCTGCGATGCTGCGCAGGGATTCTACCTCGCACGACCACTCGCTGCCGCCGCGATCACGGAACTCTTGCAGGCGCGCACGAGTCTCACTCACGAGAGGGTCGCGCGCGCGGCGAGCTAAGGGCCGCATTATGTTTGATGAAATGGATCGGAAAGTGATACGTACGTCAACTACTGTGTTAGGTGCTTGACTCTTTTCGGCGACGCTTTGACACTGCGCACCTGAAGTGAGTAGGGCAAACCCGTCGAAAGGCGGGGACGCAAAGCCACCGGTCTAATGGACGAGTTCCTATGACGGCGGGGCTGCCAACGTCGCACGGCGTGCGCGCTTGTCACCCCTCCCGGCATTGCAACTGCGGCTATGAATCGGTGGCCTTTGATGCATCGGGGTCCGGGGAGACACATGACGTTGAAGCCACAGATGGCAGCCGAGGACTTAGGTCGTGAGGATGCCGCCGCTCGCAGCTCGGCTGCAGCACAGCCCGATTTATTTGTAATCAATCTGTGTTCATCGACGACGCCGATGGCTCTTACGCAGCCCGATGTCCCAGAGCTCAAACGTTTCAGCTTTTTTGTCAGCCGCAGACTGGAAGACCGGCGTGAGCGTTTTCGCCTGCACATGGGATATTTCGAATCCCTGGAAGAGGCGGAGGAATGGCTCGGCGCGGTACGCGACGTATATCCCGGAGCCTGGGCGGGTGAGGCGCCGGGCAAGCGCCTGCGTGCGCGCGCCACCGCTGCTAAGCAGCCAGCTGCGAGGTCTAGCGCGGCCGCTGCACCTAGTGCCGAGGCGCTATCGGCTGTTGCGGCGCTAGGGCTTTTACCGTGGACGGGTTCACCGCCATCAGACATGGCCTCGCCCACGACGGTTTCTGCCGCCGTAGCGCTTGCTG
>DATCBZ010000084.1:0-3441 GCA_036511555.1 Steroidobacteraceae bacterium | reverse complement strand
TGATCGGCCTGCCCGATAAAGATCTCTTCAACTCATCGGCGCCGAAGAATGACGCGCAGTTTGCCGATTACGTGACCAATCCGTCATTGCCCGTACTGCTGCAAACGCTGTTCGGCGCTGCCGGCGTCAAGGCTCCGAACGTGTATCCGCGCACCGATCTTGAGGCAGCGTTTCTGACTGGCATCAACGGGCTCAATCAGCCGGCTCATCCGATGCCTGCCGAAGAGCTGCGCTTAAATACTTCCACCGCGGTCACGGCGCTGGCCGCGCAGAAGGATTTGGGAGTTCTGGGTGGCGACAATTCGGGATTCCCCAATGGCCGCCGGCCTATCGATGATGTGGTCGATATCACACTGCGGGTCGCGATGGGCGTATTGCTGGCACCGTTTGACGGCAGCTCCAAGGACCCTGATCCCGCCTCCGATGCGTCACGGCAGCTGCACTATACCGATGGAGCCGAGCCGAATCCTGCGAGTTACCTTCCGGCGTTTCCGTATCTGGATACGCCGCTTGCGGGCTCTCCCACCAGTGCAAACGATTAAGGGGTACGGCGATGAAACGCACTATTGCCGTAATTTCGGCGGCCGTCTTAGTGACGGCCGCCGCAACCGCCTGTAATGACGGCGGCTCGTCAGCTTTGCCGGAACCGACCGGGCCGCAATCGCTCAGCACCGCCCAGGTTCTGGACCAAGCACGCCACATCACGGAGACCGGCTCACCCTATGTGGTGAATGATGGGGGTCTCACGCTCACTGATACGAGTGACACCAGTGAGCCCAGCGGCGTTAATGCGAACTGACGATGTCGAAGCCGTCGAGGGCAGCCATGCCCGAGTCATTCGGGCATGGCTGCTCTGCGGGCTATTACTCGGCATCACGCAATTCGGCGTGGCCTGGGCGACACCGCGTATTCCCACCAGTGATGCCGAGGTGCTTGCGGAGCTTCCTCCCGGGGCAACCCATGCGAGTTTGGCCTCGCGTCAGCTGGCGCGCACGCGACTCGACGTAGCGTTGCCGCTCGCGCAGTTTTACATCTCTCGCGCACGTGCAACCGGTGACTTGCGCTATCTCGGCTACGCGGAGGCTGCTTTGACCCCGTGGTTGAATCGGCCGTCGCCTCCTGCTGCGGTTCTTGTTCTCGACGCGACTGTTCTGCAGAGCCGGCACGCGTTCGCAGCGGCACTTACGCAGCTCAATCGCGCGTTGCAAGCTGAACCCGGCGACGCGCAGGCGTGGCTGACTCGTGCAACGGTGCTGCGCGTCCTTGGCCGCTACGACGAGGCGATGTCCTCATGCGGGCACCTTCGTGATGTTGCGGATGAAGCGGTCACAAGTCTGTGCGAGCAGAGCATTCGTGGGCTCACGGGGCATCTGCAGTCAGCCTATGAGCAAAGCGTGTCACTGCCACAGCAGTCCTTGCCTCGCGAAGTCCGTGCCTGGCGGTACTCGGAACTCGGCGAAATGGCTGAGCGGCTGGGAAATGACGCAGCAGCTGAGCATTGGCTCATCGAGGGACTGCAGCTTGCACCCGAGGACTTTTACATGCGCACTGCGTATGCCGACCTCTTGCTGCGCCATGATCGCGCGATGGAAACGCTGCGGCTATTGAGCGGTTACGAATCATTGGAGCCGATGCTGCTGCGCGTCGCCATTGCAGAGAAGAAGGTGGGCGATGGCCATAGCGCGCGCATGCAAACCCTGCTTGCGGATGCCTTCGATGTCGAACAGCAGCGCGGCGACGCCGTGCACCGGCGCGAGCAGGCGCGCTTCCTGCTTGATGTCGAGCAACGGCCCGCCGCGGCCCTTGCTGTCGCGCAGGAAAACTGGCGCGTGCAGCGCGAACCGGACGATGTGCTCATCCTTCTGCGCGCGGCGCACGCTGCCACGCGCCCCGACGCGGTAGTACCGGTGATGGAGTTTTTGCGCGAGCGGCATCTCGAGGATGCGCGACTCGACCCTTACCGAAGCGACGCACGGTTTTGAAACGCGCAGCGCAGACGTCGTGGATGGTCGCTCTGGCATTGCTGTGGATATCGACCGCGCAGGCTCACATCGCGAGCAACGGCTTTCTTCAAGCGCGGGTGAGTGGGAACACCTTACTTGGCTCGATAGAGCTTTCGGCGCGTGACGCAGAGCTCGCCATCGGAGTTGATGCCAACCACGACGGTAAGATTACCTGGGGCGAGCTCCGGGCGAGCCAACCGCAGTTGTTACGCTATATCTCACAGCATCTTTATTTCGCGGCGCAAAACTCCATCTGCGCGCTCACCTTCGAATCGCTGCAAGTCAACGAACGGGTCGATGGCATCTACGCGTGGCTGTCTTTTACGGCAAGGTGTCCGACAGCCATCAGGCAGCTAAGCGTGCACTACAGCCTGATGGACGATATCGACCCCTCGCATCGAGGCCTCTTGAGCCTGACGGCCGGTACGATGGTGCAAACCGGCGTGCTCGGCGGCAAAGCGGCGGTTAGCGAATTTGCGATTGACCATCCTGCCCGCTGGCGCACATTTACTGAATATCTGCAGGCCGGTATCTGGCACATCTGGAGCGGCATCGATCACTTACTGTTTCTTCTGTCGTTGTTGTTACCAGCCGTGCTCGTTCGCCAAAGAGGCCATTGGCAACCGGTGCCCGAGGCACGGCCAGCTTTTTTCAGCATCCTTAAGGTCGTAACTGCTTTTACGATCGCGCACTCCGTCACTTTGTCGCTCGCGGCGTTTGATGTCGTGCGACTGCCGAGTCGGTTGACGGAATCTGTAATTGCCGCATCGATCATCGTCGCGGCGCTCAATAATATATTTCCAGTGGTGACGGAAAGCCGCGCTCGCATTGCGTTCGCGTTTGGCCTGATGCATGGTTTTGGCTTCGCCTCAGTACTGGCGGACATGGGTCTGCCTGAGGGGGCACGGCTCCTGTCACTGCTGGCTTTCAATCTGGGCATCGAGACGGGTCAGCTCGCCGTTGTGCTGCTTGTGATGCCCGTCATTTATATCCTGCGAAGGGGCGCCCTATATCGGAACGCCATTATGCCTTGGGGCTCAGCCGCGATTTGCGCGCTGGCGCTGGTATGGCTGGTGCAGCGCGCGTTCTACCCCACTTGAAGGGAATCCATAAAACGCTGAGCCCTCGCGTTCAGTCCCGGCATAGTCGCACTCGCTGTTATGCCGTGTGCCAGCCGAGCAGCAATCGTCACTACTCTAGATCTGTGCCGCATGTGCAATCTGGAGTGACGTTATTGGCGAGACTGATGACCCTCATGGTTCGGTCGCGAATGTCCGCAGTCCGGCCGCCCGGCAATGCGAGCTTTTTATCGGGTAGTTCAGGTCGTGGAGTTCTTCCGGGCTTCCAAAAATGCCGCTCGCGAGGACCAATCACACCGGCATTCTTGACGATATGTGCGGCCAGGGCGGGCGAATCGAAGAACGCAGTCGCACGGGCG
>DATCBZ010000083.1:0-5770 GCA_036511555.1 Steroidobacteraceae bacterium | reverse complement strand
CACCACCGGGAGTATGAGATAGCGCACCTCGCCCGGCTGCCAGCCGGCGACCGGCAGCCAGTGCAGCCCTAATCCAAACGCGAGCACCAGGAGCGGCCCCGTCACAAAACTGGGCAAGGCAACGCCCAAGACGGCCATGCTCATGATCGCATGATCAAGTGCTGAGCCTGCGCGCAAGGCGGCGAGGGTTCCGAGCGCCACGCCCACCGAGAGGGCTACGAGGAGCGCGGCCGCCCCCAGGAGCACGCTCACCGGCAGACCCTGCGCGATCAAATCGCGCACCGACAGATCACGGTACTTCAGCGACGGCCCGAAGTCCCCGCGCACCACGCCTTCAAGGTAATGCAGGTACTGCTGCGCGAGCGGCTGATCAAGACCGTAGGCGTGCGCAAGATTGGCCTTGATCTCCGGCGGCAGGGACTGCTCGGCATCGAAAGGTCCGCCCGGCGCCAGCCGCACGACGATAAAGGCGAGTGTGACGATGACGAGAAGTGTGGGCAGGATGGCTGCGAGGCGGCGCGCGGCATACGCAAGCATTCGAGCGTCATCTCCTTGCGTCGCGGCGCCGTGGCGGTCGACGGATGCGCCCGCAGTGTACACTTGCGCTCCCGAAACCGTGTGAACAGGACCCTTCGATGAAGCGGATTTTAGTCGGCATCAAACGTGTCGTGGATGCCAACGTGCGCATTCGTGTCAAGCCCGACGGCAGCGGCGTTGAGATGGACGGCGTCAAGATGGCGATCAACCCGTTCGATGAAATCGCGCTCGAAGAAGCGCTGCGCATCAAGGAGCGCGGCATGGCCGATGAGGTCGTCGTGGTCAGCATCGGGGTCGTCGAAGCACAGCAGCAGTTGCGCACCGCGCTTGCGATGGGGGCCGACCGCGCGCTGCACGTGCGCAGCGATGTGGGCGTCGAGCCGCTCGCCGCCGCCCAGGTGTTTCTGAAGTTAATCGCGCGCGAGCAGCCGCTGCTCGTCATTCTCGGCAAGCAGGCGATCGATGATGACAACAGCCAGACGGGGCCCATGCTTGCGGCACTGTGGAATCGCCCGCAGGCCACCTTCGCCTCCAAGATCGAATTGGCCGACGGTACGGCGCGGGTCACGCGTGAAGTCGATGCGGGGCTTGAGACGATCGAGATCGATCTGCCGGCGGTGGTTACCACGGATCTGCGCCTGAATGAGCCGCGTTACGTGAAGCTGCCGGACATCATGAAGGCGAAGAAAAAACCGCTCGACATGCTCACCCTCGCGGAACTGGGAGTCGAGGCGCGCGCGCAGCTTAAGATCGTACGCTTCGAGCCGCCGAGCCAGCGGCAAAAGGGCGTGCTGGTCAAAGATGCAGCGGAGCTCGTCGGCGCATTGCGCAAGAGAGGGGTCATTTCATGAATCAGGTTCTGATCGTCGCCGAGCACGACGGTAGCACCCTCAATAGCGCCACCGCCAAGTGCGTGACCTGTGCGCGCGGCTTACCCGATGCTGCGATTACGATCGCAGTGTGCGCCGTCGACGCCTCGCGTGTTGCCGCCCAGGCCGCCGCCTTGAGCGGCGTTACCCGGGTGTTGAAGCTCGAGCACCCTGCCAACGCGCACCCGCTCGCGGCGCTCCTCGCGCCGCAGATTGTTGCGGTGGCCTCCGAGTTCAGCCATGTGTTGGGCCCGTCGACGACCTTTGGCAAGGACCTGATGCCGCGCATCGCGGCGCTCTTAAATTGCGCGCAGGCGAGCAACATCATGGCGCTCACCGATGCGACGCACCTGCGCCGTCCGATCTACGCGGGCAACGCGCTCATAACGGTCGAGTCGCAGCCAGGCGCGAAACTCGTCGGCACGGTGCGCACGGCTTCTTTCGAGGCGGCCGGGCCCGGCGGCAGCGCCGCAATCGATGCGGCCGCCGTGGATGTCGCACTGCCCACGCACACGCGCTTCGTGTCGCTGTCGGCGGGCAAGACGGATCGGCCGGATCTGCAGTCCGCGACGCGCGTCATCTCCGGTGGGCGGGCGCTCGGCAGCGCGGCGAACTTCAAGATCCTGTATGCGCTCGCCGATGAACTCGGTGCGGCGGTGGGCGCCTCGCGCGCGGCCGTCGATGCGGGCTATGCGGCAAATGACATGCAGGTGGGCCAGACGGGGAAAATTATTGCCCCGGAGCTTTATATCGCGATCGGGATATCGGGGGCCATCCAGCACCTGACGGGGATCAAGGATGCGCGCACGATCGTCGCCATCAACAAAGATGCCGAAGCGCCGATCTTTGAGATCGCCGATTTCGGCCTAGTCGGTGATCTATTCCAGATCGTGCCGGAGCTGCAGCGCCTGATGAAGAAGGCAGGCGCCTAAAGCTCAGCCAGCGCGTGCTCGGCGGTCGAGACCTTGAACTCGCCGGGCGCCTCGATATTGACCTTGCGAGCCACACCATCCTCCACGAGGATCGAGAAGCGCTGCCCGCGCATCCCGAGGCCAAAGCCGCGGCCATCCAGCTCCAGACCGAGCGCGCGCGAATAGTCGCCGTTACCGTCTGCAAGCATGAGCACCTTATCGCCGACGCCGGAGGCCTTGCCCCAGGCATTCATCACGAACACGTCGTTGACGGACATGCACGCAACCGTGCTGACGCCCTTCGCCTTCAACTGATCGGCGCGCTGCACAAAACCGGGCAGGTGTTTCGCATCGCAGGTCGGGGTAAATGCGCCGGGCACCGAAAATAGCAGCACCTTCTTGCCGCGAAAGAGTTCGTCCGTCTTGACATCCTTGGCGCCGTCCGGCGTCATGGTCTTAAGCGTACCTGACGGCATCCGCTCCCCAGCTTTGATCGACATGATTTGTCCCCTCTTCCGGACCGGTGCGCGCGGCGCTCTTACGCCTGGCGGGCCCGGATTATCCATAGACGCGCGAGGCTCTCCGCTTTCGGATCGCCTTTGACAAGCTGGAACGTCTTAATGGCGTCGTCCTTCTTGCCAACATGTATCTGCGAGATGCCAAGCAGGAGCCGCGTCTCCGTCTCGCTCCTCAGGCCGCCTTTATCAAGCGCGTTCGACAACGCCGCCACTGCCTTGTCGTACTGCTGGTAGCTGTAGTAGGCAAGCCCCAGGCCCGCATACTTCGGACCGCTCTTGGCGGCATCGGCGTCCGCGGCGAGCTTCGGTAGCGATGCCAAGTCGGACTCCTGCTTCTGCTTTACCGTACTCAGCATCTGCGCGCTGTGCGACTTGATCGCAGCTTCGGTGAACACGCCTTTCTGCTGGCCGGCCTGCAGCACGCGCACGGCCTCGCCGGGCGAGCCCTGCATGCTTGCCAGATTTGCCATCTCGATGTAGTCCTCGGGGCGCTTCAACACGTCGAGGTCGAAGGCGAGCCGATACTGTTGCAGCAGGATCTGATCGTTCTGACCCGGGGTCTGGATGAGCGTGTACAGCAGGTTCTGCCACTGCGTCGGCTTCGGGTAATAGGTCACGAGAAGCTCGAGTGTGTGACCGATGCAGTCGTTGTCGTTCAGTTTGACGCACGAATTAAGGAGCAGGGTCAGGCGCTCCTCGGGGGGCGTCTGCCCCGCCTTGATTGACGCCGCAACATGCTCGGCAAGGGCCTGCTGCGCATTTTTGTAGTCGCCCTTTAGGTAGTAGGACTGCGCGAGGATCGTGTAGACATCCTCATTGGCATCGCCAGAATCGATCGCCTGCTTCGAGAACTGCACCGCCTTATCGTAGTCCTTCAACTGATAATTGATCTGCGCGAGGGTTCGAATGCGTACCGGCCGATCCTCCTTGGGAAGATATTGCGATGCCACCAGCGCTTCGAGAGTTTTCTCGGCGTTCGGGTAATCGTTGGTGTGCAGATACAAGAAGAGCAGCAACTCGTTCGTCGTGAACTCGTCGTACTCAGTCTTGTGCGGTAAATCCTGCGCTTCCTTAAGATGCTGCGCCGCGCCCGCCCAATCCTCCTTCGTCAGCGCATCCTGGGCGGCCTTCAAGGGCTTGCCGGCATCGGCGCTGAGTTTGGGCGTATCGTCAGGTTTGGCTTTGTCCGCAGCGTGTGCCGGGGACGACACCAGTATGGCTGCCGCACAGAGTAACGCCGCGCTGACCAGCACCGCGGCGAGGAGCCCCGGAACACGCCGCACGAGCTGGGGCCACTGTGTGGATTTCATTCTTTGAATTCGCCGGTATTAACGAAACCGATCCTTTTCATCCGATTGCGCTGCGCTGAGGCCAATACCTTTGCCACGGTGTCATACAGCGCGCGCCGATCCGGTCGCAGGTGAATCTCCGGCTGCGGATCCTTGACGGCTTCGGTACGGAAATACCCTTCCAAGGTCTCGATATTGGGGACGACGGTACCGTTCCAGACGATGGTGCCGTCAAAATCGATCTCGAGGTCGATGACTTCAGGCTTTTGATCCGGCGGCGGTGGCGGCTGATTCGTCTGCGGCATGTCGAGCTTGACCGCATGGGTCATGATCGGCAGCGTGATGATCAGCATGATGAGCATCACCAGCATGACGTCGATGAGCGGCGTCGTGTTGATGTCGCACATCGGCTCGCCCGATTCGGCTCCTACACTCATAGACATGGCTTAACTCCTTCGGCTCAGCGCGAACCGCGGATGCCGTGATCCGGCTCGGTCAAGAAACCGACTTTCACAATTCCGCCGCGTTGAATTCCGTAGATCACCCGGCCGACGAACTCGAAGCGTGTGTTCTTGTCGGCGCGAATGTGGATTTCCGGCTGAGGTTTGCGTACCGCAGCGCCCTTCACCTGGTTGATGAGATCGGTGAGCGTTGCCAGCTGCCGGTCGTTCCAATACATCACACCCGTCTTGCTGACCGCGATCGTGATGTTCTCAGGCTTGGTGGTCGTCGGAATGTTGACGGCCTTGGGCAGATCCACCTTTACCGTCTTGGTGATGACCGGAATCGTGATCAGAAAGATGATGAGCAGCACCAACATGACATCCACCAATGGCGTCGTGTTGATCGTCGCCATCATGGCGGGTCCGTCCCCGCCCGGGGAACCGACTTGCATCGACATACTGACTTACCTCTCGAACGTTCCGGTATCCGCGCGATCGCCAAGCGCCGCGCGGATGACCTGTGCGAATTAGCGCTTACTTGCGAATGGCCGCAGCCGGCGCCGTCACCGGACGCGCGCCGCCGACATCGCTCGTACCAACGCGCGCGCCGCCGACGAGATAGGCATGCAGATCGGCGGCAAAGTTGCGCAAGGAATCCTGCAGATTCTTGTTACGGCTCAGCAGCCAGTTGTAACCCATGACCGCGGGCACCGCGACCGCGAGGCCGAGCGCCGTCATGATCAGCGCTTCACCGACGGGGCCTGCGACGCGGTCGATGCTCGCCTGGCCTGCGATGCCGATCGACACGAGCGCGTTCAAGATGCCCCAGACCGTGCCGAACAGGCCGACGAACGGCGAGACCGAGCCAACCGTTGCCAGAAACGCAAGACCGGATTGCAGTTTGCCGTTGACCTGCTCTACCGAGCGCTGCAGCGACATCGTAATCCACTCGTGCAGATCGATGCGATCGGTCAGGCGCCCGTCATGGTGCGAGGCGGCACGCAGGCCGTCTTCGGCGATACCGCGATAGTCATTGCCCTTGGGCAGACGCTCGACGCCGTCCTTCAGGGACGGGGCCGTCCAGAACTGCTTTTCCACCAGCTTCGATGCCCGGCGCAGCTTCGCCTGATCCCAGAGCTTCGTCAGCATGATGTACCACGAGAACAAGGACATCAGCAGCAGCAGGATGAGCACCCCGCGCGC
>DATCBZ010000082.1:0-2800 GCA_036511555.1 Steroidobacteraceae bacterium | reverse complement strand
GACCAATGCGGGCGCGCAAGAGATGAGCCGGCCATCGATTGGCTTCATGCACGCCGACAACGCAAGCGACGGGATGGAGGCCATCAAGCGGCTCTTCACGCCGGAGTTTCGCAATCGGCTCGATGCGATCATTCAGTTTGCGCCGCTCGACAAGGCGACAATCGAGCGCGTCGTCGACAAACTCATCATCGAAGTGGAGATGCAGCTCGAGCAGAAGGGCGTCACCCTGACGATCGATGATGCCTCGCGCAGCTGGATTGCCGAGAAGGGCTACGATCCGAAGATGGGTGCGCGGCCGATGACGCGCATCATTCAGGAGCACATCAAGCGACCCCTCGCCGAGGAGCTGCTATTCGGCACACTTGTCGGCGGCGGTCAGGTGCTGGTGTCGGTTGCCGCGGATGGCTCGAAGCTCGAATTCGAGTGCACTCCGCTGCGGCAGCCGGAGGTCACCGTCTAACTCAGCGACCGCGGTAGGTGATGCGGCCCTTGGTGAGATCGTAAGGCGTCATTTCCACGGTCACCTGGTCGCCGGTGAGGATGCGGATGTAGTTTTTCCGCATCTTGCCGGAGATATGCGCCGTCACGATGTGGCCGTTCTTAAGCTTTACGCGAAACGTGGTATTGGGGAGGGTCTCGATGACCTCGCCTTCCAACTGGATCGCATCTTCTTTTGCCATGGGGGCGCGGATTCTGCATAAACCCCGGCGGCAATGCAATTCAGTTATCCGGATTCTTTAGCGGCAGCGCCTCCGTGGTCGCGTGTTCGCGCACCAGCGCCCGAAAATCCGCTCGGGAAATTGCCCGACTTCCGAGACTTTGCAGGTGCTGCGAGGGCAGTTGGCAATCGATCACGACGATATCGTTGGCAAGGCACGCCCGTACCAAGTGCGACAGTGCGACCTTCGAGGCATCGCGCTCACGGCTGAACATCGATTCGCCGAAAAACACCCCGCCGAGCCGGACCCCGTACAGACCCCCGACGAGTACGCCCTGCCGATAGGTCTCGATACTGTGCGCATAGCCACGCTCGTGCAGGTCGATGTAGGCGTTTTGCATGTCGGGTGTAATCCAGGTGCCGAGGCTGCGCGCGCGCGGCGCCGCGCAGGCGCTGATGACGGCGGTGAAATGGCGGTCGATCGTGCTCGCGAAGCCACGATTGCGCAGCGTCTTGGTCAAGCTTCTGGCAGAGCGGAACTCCTGGGGGTAGAGCACGGCGCGCGGATCGGGAGCCCACCACAACACCGGTTGACCCGGGGAGTACCACGGAAAGATGCTGAGACGATACGCGGCCAAGAGGCGCGCTGCGGATAAGTCCCCGCCGGCGGCGAGGAGTCCCGCGGGCTCATCGAGCGCCTCTTCCAGGGCGGGGAAGCTCTCCGGAGCGTCCCGCGCCGACAGCCATGTGAGTGTCTTCACCTAGGCGTTGTTCTCCGGCGCTTCGCGGTACGGCACATGCGCTTGCACCTCCTGCGCATACTCATCGACGCAGGCGCCCTCGCGCAGCAGATACTCGCCGATGGCTGCGCGCAGACGCGGGTCGCGTATGAAGTGAGCGGACCAAGTCAGCGTCGGCTCAAAGCCGCGGCTCACCTTGTGCTCTCCCTGCGTGCCGGGCTCAAAGCGCGCTATCCCGCGCTCAATGCAAAATTCGATGCCCTGGTGATAGCAGGTTTCAAAATGCAGGCTGTGATAATCCGCGGCTGCACCCCAGTAGCGCCCGTAGAGCGCTTCCTGGCACCAGAAAAATACCGCTGCCGCCACGGGTTCGCCTGCATGGAGCGCGACTTTGACCATCAGCTGATCGCCCAGAGTGCGCGCGATTTCCGTAAAGAACGCGCGACTCAAATAGGGCTCGTGTCCATGACGGCGAAATGTGTCGCGATGCATGGCATACACCCGATCGAGCAGGCGCTTGTCAAGATCCGCGCCGAAGCGAGTTTCGAAGCGGATGCCGCTCTCGGCAACTCGCCGTCGCTCGCGGCGCGCTTTTTTGCGCTTCTCGGCGGTGAAGCTTTGCAGATAGGCATCGAAGCTTGCGTAGTGCCGATTGGTCCAATGAAACTGGCAGTCGCGGCGCGCAAGCCAGCCCGCCGCGATGCAGGCGCTCTTGGCGGCGGGATCCAGAAACAGCGCATGTGCCGACGAGAGTGACTCGGCTTGCGTGTACGCCTCGATCTCCTTGATAAGGCGCGCGGCGACGTTTGGCTGCGCACCCGGACGCACCAGCAGGCGCGGCCCGGTCGCCGGGGTGAACGGTATGGCAATGGTGAGCTTGGGATAGTAATCACCGCCGGCCCGGTTATAGGCCTGGGCCCAGGAGAAATCGAAGACGAACTCACCGTATGAATGCGACTTCAGGAATGCCGGCGCTGCCGCTGCCAAACCGTCCGCATCGGTCAGCGTGAAGTAGCGCGGCTCCCAGCCGCTGCGTGCGCCAATGCAGCCGCTGTGCTCAAGGGCTGCAAAAAATTCATGCCGCAGGAAGGGGATGTGCGCGCCGCCAAGCGCGTTCCACTCCTGCGGTAGAAGTGCGTCAATGCTCGAATGAATGCCGCTGCGCATTCCGTTACTTTCCGCCGGCGTCGAGCCCCTCAAGATAGCGGTCAGAATCGAGCGCCGCCATGCAGCCTGCGCCGGCTGAGGTGATCGCTTGACGGTAGACGTGATCGGCGACGTCGCCTGCTGCGAACACACCCGCCACGCTGGTCGCGGTAGCATCGCCGGCGGAGCCGCTTTTAATGACGATGTAGCCGCCGCGCGTATCGAGCTGCTCCGTGAACAGTGTCGTATTGGGCGT
>DATCBZ010000081.1:0-6417 GCA_036511555.1 Steroidobacteraceae bacterium | reverse complement strand
CGACTTCATCGACAACTCCGGCGGCGTCAACACCTCCGATCTCGAGGTGAACATCAAGATCCTGCTAAATCCCATGGTCGCTGCGCACCGCTTAACTCTTGCGCGGCGCAATCAGATACTCGCACGCATGACCAACGAAGTTGCAGGTTTGGTGCTGCGTAACAACTACCTGCAGTCGCAAGCCATCAGCACCCTTGAGCTACGCTCCGCGGCGCGTCTGTCGGAATATCAGCACCTGATGAGCTCACTGGAGCGCTCCGGAGAACTCAATCGGACGCTCGAATTTCTGCCCAACGATGAACAGCTGACCGAACGTCGCAAACGCGGCGCGGGACTTACTCGGCCCGAGCTTGCCATCCTGCTCTCATACAGCAAAATCTGGCTCAGCAAGCATCTGCTCGACTCTGACGTACCCGCCGATCCATATCTGTCGCTCGAACTGAAACGTTATTTCCCAGGGCCCGTTCGCACGCGCTATGCGCGTGCGATTGGACACCACAGATTGCGCCGCGAAATCATTGCAATGGCAACCACCAACAGCCTTGTGAATCGCATGGGGCCAGCCTTTGTCTCGCGCGCGCAGGATGATACCGGCGCGCCGCCTGCGCAAATTGCGCGCGCCTACTCCGCTGCGCGCGAAATCTTCAACATGCGCGAAGTCTGGGCGCGGATCGAAGGACTCGACAATCGCATACCGCCGAAGCTGCAGTACGCAATGATGTACGAGACCGCGCGGCTGTTGCGCCACCTAACCTATTGGCTACTTGAACATCGCCGTGCCGACCTGCAGGTTGACCGCGCCGTTGCCGAGTTTCGCCGCGGCGCGCTCGAGCTTGAGGCGGCGATCGACAAAGTGCTGGTCGGCGCCGTTCGCGATCGCTTCGAAAGCGTGCAAAAGGAGCATCTTGATGCCGGCGTACCACCTGACCTTGCGGCGCGCATTGCAAGTCTCGATGCACACAATGCCGCGCTCGATATTATCGAGCTTGCCACGGTACATCGTGTGCCGGTGCCCGACGCAGCGCGGATCTATTTCGAGGTCGGCGCGCGCATCGGGCTTGATTGGCTGCGTGAGCAGATCGAAAAATTGCCGGTCGACGGCCAATGGCAGGCGGTTGCGCGTACCGGACTGCGCGACAGCGCCTCGATGATTCACCGCAAGGCAGCTGAGCGTGTGCTCGCGCTTTCACGAGCTGAGCGCCACGATGCGCGCGTCAATGCATGGGCAAACATGGCCGGCGAGGAACTGACGCGCTGGCAGCGCACTCTCGCCGACATGCGCGCCGCCGGCACCAGCGACTTTGCCACGCTGTCAGTGGGCATTGACGCGGTGCGCCGCCTGACCGACTCGCCGCTACGGCGCGCTTGACAGTGAGCAGCCAGTATCCGCCGATCGCCTTGGTTACTGCGCGTGCGGCGCGCGAACTGGACGAGGATCTTGCGCCGCTGTTCGCCGCTCTAAGCAGCGCCGGCGCCGCGGTGCGCGTCGTCGAATGGGACGATGCGAAGATGGATTGGTCGCAATTTGATTTCGCGCTGCTGCGTTCCACCTGGGATTACAGCATGCGTCTACCCGAGTTTCTTGATTGGACAGAACGCGTGTCAGCAGCGACGAGGCTCGTCAATCCTGCACCGGTGGTGCGCTGGAACACCGACAAACACTATCTTGCGGAGCTCGTCCGTGCCGACGTGCGCACCGTGCCGAGCAATTTCATCGAACCTGGGGAAAGCGCCCGCCAGGCGATGAACGAGTTTCTCGTACAGCATGCCGCGAGCGAATTCGTAGTCAAGCCGGCCGTCAGCTCCGGTTCCCGCGATGCGCAGCGCTACGGGCGCAGAGAGATTGACGCGGCAATTGTGCATATCCAGCGTCTAATTGATGGCGAACGCAGCATCGTAGTGCAGCCATACCTCGACCGCGTAGACGCCGATGGCGAGACGGCACTTATCTTTTTTGATGGCCGCTTTAGCCACGCAATTCGCAAGGGCGCACTGCTGCGTCGTGGCGAGGGTCCTACACGCGCACTGTTTGCCGCCGAACATATCAGTGCGCGCGTGCCGAAGCTCGATGAGCTGCGCACCGCGGAACGCGCACTTGGTGCCATTCCGTTTGCAACACCGCTCTACGCACGGGTGGATTTGATACGCGACGCGGACGCGGCGCCATGCGTACTTGAACTTGAGCTCACCGAGCCATCGTTGTTTTTCTCGCATGCAACAGGCTCGGTCGAGCGTTTCGCGACGTTGCTCCTCAACTACCAATCAAACGGCGGGACATAACGTGCCAGGAAAACTCGTCCTCGTCCGCCACGGACAGAGCACATGGAACCTTGAGAATCTGTTCACCGGCTGGACTGACGTCGACCTGACCCAGCAAGGCTACAAAGAGGCCGCCGCAGCCGGCCGGCAGCTGCTGCGGGATAAACTTCTGATAGATGTCGCGTTCACGTCGGTGTTGAAGCGCGCCATCCGCACGCTTTGGATTATGCTCGACGAGATGGACCGAATGTGGGTGCCGGTCGAGCGTTCGTGGCGCCTCAATGAACGCAGCTACGGTGCCTTGCAGGGTCTCAACAAGGCGCAAACCGTGGAGAAGCACGGCAAGGCGCAGGTACAACTCTGGCGCCGCAGTTACGACATTCCGCCGCCGCCTCTCGACCGTAACGACGAACGTCATCCTCGCTTCGATCCGCGTTATGCCAATATCGACTCGTCACTATTGCCGGCTACCGAATCGCTGAAAGACACGCTCGAGCGGGTGTTGCCGTTCTGGGAAAGCCGCATCTCCTCGGATTTGCTCGCCGGGCGCAACGTGCTCGTGGTGGCTCACGGCAACAGCCTGCGAGCCATGGTGAAGATGCTCGATGACACCGCGGAAGCCGAGATCGTTGAACTCAACATCCCAACCGGCGTGCCGCTCCTCTATGAGCTCGATGCAGAGCTCAAACCCATCAAGAGCCGCTACCTCGGCGACCCGCAGGCGATCGCCGCCGCTGCGGAAGCAGTGCGTAAACAGACCGAGAAGCGTTAAACACGCTCGCGTCAGGAATTTCTAAAGGCGCCGCGCAGGCGCACTTCACGCCCTCACTTGCCAAACGCTGGCGTTTTTGCACGGTGCGGTTTAGCGTAGCGTCAGATTCAGGATAAGGAGCACGGCACCGATGGCGGCAAAATCAAAGACGGGCAGGCGCGTGATTGAAATAGCGGCCCTCGCACTGACAATTGCGACTCTGTATTGCGGCGAGTCTTGGGCGCAGCTCAAAGACGAAACTCTGGTTGCGACGATTCCAACTGGATTCAAGATCGGCTCGCAATCAAACCACGATCGGACAACCACGCTGCAATGGGTCAAGGAATCGGAGACAGCGCAAAACTGGACCGAAATGGTGACGGTACAAGTTGATCGTGCCAAGAGCGCGCGCTCCCCTCACCAGCTCCTCGAGAGCACCAGCAAGAAGTGGCAGAGTGCCTGCAAGGGTGCCGTTGCCAATGAAATTCTTGACGGCCAAGTCAATGGCTACGCGGTTTCAATGTTACTGCTGCGCTGTCCCCTGGTCGTCGCCACCGGTAAGCCGGAGATCACTATGTTCAGGGTGATCAAAGGCAATGATGCGCTCTATAGCATCCAGAAGACCTTTCGGTTCGAGCCTTCAAAGGAGCAGCTCGGACAAATAATGAAATATCTCAGCAGCGTCAATGTTTGCGATGCACGCGGGACTGAACATCCGTGTCCGAAGGTTGACTGAATGCGTGGCGGCCGCGCTCGCCGCGTCCGACTTTTTTAGTTTACGGATTTCCCGTATTTAGCCCCTGCCGCCCAGCCATCGTAGCGGCCACGGTTTACCTCGGCGAGCTGCTTGAAGCGGCGGCTTTTCTCCTGCATGTCGGGAACGGCAAGACGCAGCGCTTTTGATGCATGCAGGCTGAATGGCTGGTCAGAGCTTTCGGTCACCGTTTTCACATCGACGTCATAGCCTTCGGCCACGAGCTGGGCGCGTACTGCATCGCAGGAGGCTGCATCGGGCAGCGCGAAGAAAAAGTCCACTGCGTGAGCTTTGAATGGATCGACGCCCTGGGAGCGCACGCGTTCAATCATCTTCGCATCCCAGTCATCGGCGCGGGCGCGGCGGAACCTCTGTAGGCTGAAATAGATTCGCACCAGAGCCGCAATCCCGGCCGCCGCCAACGCAACTAGGATCCAAGTCATTGGCAGGCAGCCTCGCGCTTCGCAGCAAGAGCATTCTTACTGTGCCTACACTCGCGGCTCATAACGATGCTCGCCGCGTGCAGCGACTGCAATTCAACCGCGCCGGGGAACCGTGTCACGGCTTGACCTTACTCGTCGGGTGCAATCGTGACGCGCAAGCCTGCGAGCGCCGGGGTGAAGTCGATCTGACAGGAGAGGCGTGAATTATCCTCGGCATGCGCCAATTCCGACAGCAGCTCCCGTTCGTCCGACATCGCCTCAGGCAAGCGCTCGACCCAAGCCGGATCGACGTAGACGTGGCAGGTCGCGCACGAACACATGCCGCCGCAGATCGCAGCAACTCCATAGTCGAGTTCACGAAGGTTCTCCATGACCTTAAGGCCGGTTCGTGCTTCGATCTCATGCTCAATTCCGTCCCGATCCACGACTCGCATTAGCGCCATGCGTTTGGGTCCTCTTAAAAATCAAAGCGGGGTGGAGGTTAGTCTGCCGATGTTGCGCTGCGGATGCCAGCGCCGCTAGGCGCGCAGGCGTCGCAGTAGGGCCTCTTCGGCCGCAAGATCCGCAGGGGCCGCCTCGCAAGTCAGGCGTCGCAGGCGGTACCAGAGGAAGCTTAGGAGCACGTACAGTGCGCTCGCCGCCAGCAGCATGGGAATCGAGGCCTCCTCGCCAAGCCCGGCGCTGTCGAGAAGGTCCTGGGCGTAGGGCTGCGCGTGCGGATAGTAGGCAAGGATGCACGCGAGATCGAAAATCGGGTCGGCGACCGCCGCATATTCCCAGTCTATGAGGTAAAGGCGATCCGCTTCGATGAGATTCGAATGATGCAGGTCGTTATGCACGATGGCAGCTTTGCGCCCACCAACTGCGCACAGAGCAAGCGTCGCTTCGCTCTGCTGTAACAGTGTTTCGTACAGCGCGCTCTCTGCGGGCAGTGCCGTTATCAAACGCGCGCAGTAGTCGCGCAGTCGCGCAGCAGGATCAAATGGTGCGGCGGCCGGCACCGCGATGGCATGCAGTACGCGCAGCCGCGCGCCGAGCCAACGAGCCCCCTCGCGGCTCTCAAGGTCTGAGGCTTGCCAAACGCGGCCGTCGATGAATTTGCTAATCATGAAACGCCGTTGGGAATCGGCATATATCAAGGGCGGCGCCACTCCGCCCGCGGCCGCGGCCCGCTGTAGTTGCGCCTCGCGTTCGTGATTTGCGCCGAGCACATCGCCCTCGATCGCGTTCAAGCGCAGCACGAATCGTCCGGCGCCGGTATCGATGCGAAAGCTGCGATTGACCGTGCCGCCGGGCAGCAGTGAAACCGCAACTGGGCGTGCGCCTGCTTCTAAGCCAGGGACGTGCGCAAGAGCCGCCGCCGGGATCAGACGCGCGCCGCTTGCAATCGATAAGTCTTGAACCATGCGAGGAATCCCACCACTGAAATGCACAAATAGCAGGCAAACATGAGCGCCAGTAAGTACAGCCGTTGCGCGCCGAACAAGTAAGTGAGAACCACGTCGATCGCGATCCAGTAGAGCCAGTTCTCAAGCTTCATCTGCACGACAAGCCAGGTCGCAAGCAGGCTCGCCCAAGTCGTGACCGAGTCAAGAAACGGCCATGCGGCTTCGGTCTCGGCGGCAAGCCATCGCGCCGAGAGGAGACTCAAAATCAAAATCACCGCCCAGGAGGCGGCATGCGCGCGCAGTGGCCAGGTCGTAACCTGCGATCCTGCATCCTTCGCGTGCTGCAGCCAGCGACGAAAGCCATAGATCGACACCGCGACGTAATACGCCTGCAGCCCCGCCTGCATCGGCAGTCGGTGCAGCGCCGACAGGTACACGATGATCGCCGAACTCAAGCCGCCACACACCCAGCACCAGCGGCTGCGGCGCACCGCGAGCAGCGAATAGGCGATTCCCAAAACAACCGAGGCGCGTTCGAGCCACAAGCTTACCGCGGGCCCGGCGATAAACGCGTCGACCGCCGCGCTCATCCGGAGGCAGTGAGCGGGCCGAGCACTTTCATGACAAAAACCGCCTTGCCGGCGGCCTCGAAAGTTACGCGCATCTCGCGGCTCAGCGCATCGAGAAGGTCTTCGTAGCGACCGAAGATCTGCGTGCTCATGCTGTTGGTCAGCACCTTGAAGCGCGTGTCGCGGTTTAATCGGTCGATGAAATCTTGAATGGGCGGAATGAATTTCGCATTAAGGGGATAGAGGCTGATTT
>DATCBZ010000080.1:0-2681 GCA_036511555.1 Steroidobacteraceae bacterium | reverse complement strand
CGCATCATGTCATCCTTGGTGAAGCTGCTGCCGACGCCAGGGCACCCATCGGTATTGCGGCGCAGGCGCGTGCCCGTGTCCTTGGTGCAGCCGGTAGCGGGCGCCGCAGCCTTAGCGGGTGGGGTCGCCTGCTTGGCGTCGTCCGCATAGACCGCGCTTGCGGCAAATGCACCGCAGCCTATGAGACATCCGGCGATCAGTGACAGTTTCGACATAGGGCACCTCCATGGAAGCGCTATTTTACTCCTTAGTAGACACGCGGGGGAGGCCGCTCGTTCCCGCGGCTTTCAGACAATGGTCTTCCGAGGGCTAGTGCGCCCACCCCTTGCGGTCGTTAGCGGTCTTTCTCGAGCTTTTTCAGAAGATCAGCGTCGCGGGCGTCCTGGCTACCGCTCTTGGCGTGCTTCAACGCTTCCTTTTCGGGCGGCGTCAGACCGTCGACCGCGTCTTTTGCCGACCCTGCGAGGCTCTCGCCCTTCTTGGCTTTGTCTTTGACGAATTTACTCGTCTCCTCGTTGTAGCGGCGCGCCGACTCGTAGTCGCCTTCGCCTTGAACCTTGTTCGCCATGGTCACATTCCTTGGGTTAAGTACGGGCGGTTCTCGCACGCAAGGAGCATACCTGACGCGTACTCAATGCAATAAGCCGAACACGGCGACGCTTGCGGTCGTGCCGACGAAAACCCTGCCGTCGGCGATGGCAGGCGTAATGAATTTGTTGCCGGCGCCGAAGTTATCGCGTCCGCTCGCCGCCTGATTGGTGTTGTAGAGCTCATGCGCGAGGTTGGTCGCATCGTAGGCATGCAGCACGGCGATACTCGCGTTCTCGACCGTCCAGACGATGCCGTTCGTCGCGCCATTTGCCGATACGGCGGGCGAGGTGCCGGGGTAGCCGAATTGAGTGCTGCTCTGTGAAGTCGGTGATGCCGAGAGCTTCGCGTTCGTGATGCCAAAAGCTTTCAGAGTTCCACTGATGTCGCCGTAGTACACGTTGTTGTTGAAATAAGCAGGCGAGGCGAAAATTCCGCCGGGGACGGCGCCGTCCAACTCCTGCCAGATCTGATTCGCGGACGCATTGAATTTGCCCATCGAATCGCGATTGACGACATAGATGTTGCCATCCTTGCCGGCGCCGACCATGAGATGGCGCACGGTATTGGTTGAGTCGGTGAGGTCGGGCAGCAGCATCTCCCCGCCCGAGGCGAGATCGAGGTCGGCTACTGACTCGGAAACTTCATTGGACATCGTGAAGTAATCAGCCACCGTCAATGTTTGAGTGCCTGCCGTCAGTTTCAGGAAGGAATTGGCGAAGTCCATCTGGTTCGGAAAGCCGTTCGCATCAAGCGTGGTCTCAAATACGCCATTGGCGGTCAAAAGATAAATGTTGCCGGCGGCGTCCGCGCCTGGGCCGCTGCCCGACATCCAGATCGAGGGCCCGACGCCACCGCTGTTGGGAGCGACGTTGAGAGCCGCCTTCTGCGCCAAGGTCTTCTCATCGTACGAGATGATCCAGCCGTAATACATGGCATCGTCGCAGTGCGACGTCCAACTGGTGTAGATCACGCCGTTGGCCAGCAGGAGCGCGGCGCGCTCCTCATACTGGCCCGGTGCGAACGTCGTCGCCGCCCCGCCAGCGGTCGCAGGGTACGTGGCTGTGATTTCCTTCGGGCCACCGAAGAGTTCGGCCCCGGTCGTGACGTCGAGTGCATGCAGGCGTTGGTGATACCCGGCCGAGCTGTCCAGTGACATGGACACGACGTAGATGACGCCGTGCGTGCCCGCCGCGCGATCAATGACCGGGGTTGAAGTCACGCCGATCGTCGGTGTCACTTGTGCGCAGCCGCCTGGCATGCCACCAGTGCTCTCGCCGGCCGCGAGCATCGATGCATGCCAGAGGCTCGCGCCCGTGTCGGCATCAAAGGCGTAGACCGAATCGTTCTCGGTCGCGACATAGACCACATTGTGACTGCTGGCACCGACTGCAAGTTTCGACAAATACAGGGGCTGCGCGTCAACTTTGCCGTCGACCGCAAGACTGCGCAGAAGACCGAAGGAGCTTGAATTGACGTTTGCGAGCGTGAGCGTGGATTCATTCCGGTTCTGGCCGGTGCGTCCCTGATCATATTTGAACGTCAGCATGTCGGTCGCAACCGGAGTAACCGGCGTGACTCCGCCCGTTGCAGTGACTGCAAGCGTTGCCGCGCTGCTCGTGACGCTGCCCGCCGCATTTGTTATCACGACGCTGAACTTCGCGCCGTTGTCAGCGGTTGCGGCTGCCGCAGTGGTGTAGCTTGATTGCGTCGCGCCACTGATGGCCGTGGCGTTTTTCTGCCATTGATAGCTCATCGGCGCCGTACCCGTGGCGCTCACGGTAAATGTCGCGACCTGTCCCACGACGGCTGATGCGGCCGCGGGCTGCGCCGTGATGGCTGGTGCCGTTGCCATCGCGGCAGTGCCGGTCGCACTGCTGCCGCCGCCACCGCACGCGGCGAATGTCAGCGCGAGCGAGGACATCAAGGCAATACTTACAAGCTTCAGGCGTTTTTGATTCAACATATATTTCAAAGGTCTCAGATTCTCTCAAAGAAAGCGAAAGTCGACAGAATGCGACACTGCATGAAGTGCGAGTGGGTAAATGAAGCGCGGTCGGCACGGTTCCCGATTACATCGGCCACGGCACGAG